>DAIEFO010000118.1 GCA_027325475.1 Desulfobacteraceae bacterium
ATATGAATTCTCTCATCAGAGTATCCCGGAACCGGCGTAATCTCACCGAGCGGATGCCATGCGGACGCCTGATAGCCGGTTTCTTCGATCAGCTCCCTTCGCGCGCAGAGAATCGGTGATTCGCCCGGATCCAGCGTACCTGCGGGAATCTCCCAGATGGTGCCGCCAGCGGCGTGGCGATATTGCTGAAGCATAATCACGGAACGATTCCGGGTCAATGGCACCATGGCGGCGGCGCCCGGATGACGAATCATGTCGAGCTTCATCTGCCTGCCGTTCGGCAGCGTGATGGTTTCCTGTACGACTTTAAAGACTCTTCCCTGATGGATCAGGTTTTGATGGTGTACTTGGGTACTCATACTCACTCCTGTATATCAAACACAAATAAATAACGGCAGGTAATCTCATGAAGGCATTGGGAAGGAATGACAATATCCGTTTCAGAAAACGCTTCCTGAATGACGATACGGTGCCAGGCAGGAAACAGCCAGCGCAGGATCATCGGTGATAATGCCGTCAACCCCCATATTTACCAGCCGATACATATCCTCCGGGTTGTTGACGGTGTATGGAAACACGCGAATTCCTGCCTGATGCATGGCTTCAACATCCGGCTGTTTCAGGGTTTCATGATGGGGGTGCCAGGAAAAAACCTTCAGGCGGGTACAGACATCCACAATGTCGTGCGGCTTCGTTCGACCCGTAATCAGGGCGTATTCCGGATGCAGCGGAAGCGCCGCCAGGTTTTCGAGAAATCCGGACTGAAAGCTGGATACCAGAATATTTTCCAGCAGGTGCTTTTGGATTGCCATGTCAACGATCCGGCGCTCGATAGCATCTTCAGGGGCATCGGGTTCCCACGCGCTGGATTTGATTTCGATATTGATCCGCGCGCCAGTATCTGCGGCAAAGGCCAGCGTTTCTTCCAGCGTCGGCAGCGGCTCTCCTGAAAACCGCTCGTCAAACCACCTGCCGGCGTCCAGTTGCCGAAGTTCGTGAAGCGTCATCCTGCATATCGGCCCGTGGCCGCTGGTGGTACGGTCGAGGGTATCGTCATGGACAACAACGACCTTACGGTCTTTGCTGAAGGTAACGTCCAGCTCAATCATGTCCGCACCTGCCGCAATGGCCGCTGAAAACGAAACCATCGTATTTTCGGGAAATTGGGACCGGAATCCCCGGTGTCCGATGACAAGGGGAGATATCAGACGCTGCATGATTCAAGGCCGCTGAAGATACGTATCGTCACTTCTGTCCTGAAGATACACACCGGTGAATTTTCTCTTGTCCGCAGTGTCGAACCATTCATATCCCAGGCTTCTGCATTTTCTGCAGGCGCTGCGGGGGACATGCACCGCCAATATCCGGCGGCCTCCATCGGCTGAAGAGTCAATTTTATAGACGCCGCTGCATTCCGAACATATCCGCAGGGTTTCAAACTGCTTTTCGGTAATGTTGTCGGTATCGTAATAAATGCTTCGCGTGCGTTCTGAAAATGGTTGTCCGTTTTGAACGAGAGCCATGATGCTTTCACGGCGCCGCCAGTTGGACAGGAGCTGCTCTCCGGTTCTCTGAATGCTTCGGGTAACAGCCGGTGTCTGCCGGAGACGGTCCGGATCATAGCCCGGCTCTGTAACCCGGCTGTAATCAATGCCCGCCATTGCCAGAATAATCCCCAGATTGACATACGGCAAGGCGCCTTCAATGGAATAGCCGCCCTCAAGTACGGCAATATCGGGCTTCAGGAGACGGGTCAGTTCCGCATATCCCTGCGCCGAAAAATTCATGTTGGTGATGGGATCTGAAAAATGATTATCCTGCCCTGCGGAATTGATAATGATATCCGGCTTGAAATCTTCGAGAATGGGCAGCACTACATTGCGGATGGCATACAAAAAGCCCTCTGCGGAAGTTTCAGGCGGCAGTGGATAGTTGATGGTGGTTCCTGTAGCGGTCGGCCCTCCCATCTCGTTCGGGAACCCCGACCCAGGATAGAGCGTTCTGCCATCCTGATGCAGAGAAATAAAGAGCGTATCCGGATCATGCCAGTAGATGTCCTGGGTACCGTCGCCATGATGACAGTCTGTATCCACAATAGCCACCCGTCCAACCGGATAGGCTTTCCGCAGATATTCGATCATGATGGCTTCAATATTGATATTACAAAATCCCCTGGCTCCATGAACCACCCGCATGGCGTGATGCCCGGGCGGACGCACCAGCGCAAACCCCCGCTCCACCCGCTTGTCCATTACGGCTTTGGCAATGGTTTTAGCGCCTCCAGCGCTGATGAAATGAGATTCCGTGGTGACATCCGCCACATTCGGAACGCAAAAATGTACCCGCTGCACATCCTGGGCTGTAATCAGTTCAGGTTTGTATTCTTGAATTCCCTCGATATCGAGAATTCCTTCTTCAAAAACCTGATCCTGTGTATATAGAAGGCGTTCTTCCCGTTCCGGATGCGTAGGACTGATGGCCCAGTCAAAAGCCGGAAAAAAGACAAGCCCTGTGGTATGTCTGGCTTTCAGCATGAATCACTCCGTTGAAAGAATTCCGGCAATGGCGTCATATTCGTTGATCAATCCTGGTTTGATCTGAACCTTCACCCGAATATTTCTGCCCGTGGTATAAAACCCTTTAACCATATTAAACTGCTGGTTTTCGATGACTTCCACAATAAGCTCTTCGGGGCTGGCGCCCTGACGAACAGCTTTCTGCCGGAGCAGATCACTGGCGGTTTGTACCGCATCATCACTGGAAAAATCCCGATTGACAACCATCGAGAAAAGCTCTTCCGGTGATGTGGCAATGCCCTGCTGGGTATCGGCAAACAGACTGACTTCACAGGTGGTGCGGGCCAGCGCAGCGCCGATCGCATTGGCCACATCCCAGCGGGGTACAACGCCCACCCTGAAATCGGATATTTCTTCAAAATGTCGGGCAAAATACGGCGCGGGCCCGCCCAGGATCAGAATTTTCCGGGGAGCCACCTGATAACCTTCCTGAAGTTCGTGAATGGTATAAACAGGCTTTTGATTAATCCGATTCAGAAGCACCCCGGCTTCTGTTAAAATCATCCGGCACGTCTGATCGAAAACACGAACGGCAGCATCACTGACGGAACAGTTCAGCCCTCTGGCGATATCCTGAAACCCCTGTATCGCTTTATTCCGATCACCGTTTTTAATCTGACCCATGATGCAAAGAGCGTCTGTCGGCGTGGGCGCCGGCCCGCCATAAGCCATTGCCGGCCCGATACGCTCCGGCCCCACGTGAATCACGCCATCCTGTACGGATATTTTGCTGTCGCCGCCGACGGGGATGGAATGGCTCTCTATCGAACGAATCAGGGTTTTATAAGGCCCCAGGCAAATCCCCAGCGGATTTAAAACCGGCACATAATTGACCAGCACCGCCATATCCGTGGTCGTACCGCCAATGTCCATCACCAGGCTGTCTTCATCGTCAAAAGCGAACGCCAGCGATCCCATGACACTTGCCGCCGGACCGGAAAGAATCGTCTGCGCCGGAAAGTTCATGGAAGATTCAAAATTCATGGTGCCGCCATCGGCCTTCATGATATGGATGGGAATTTTAAGCCCTTTTTGCTCCAGAGATTGCTGGACGGCTTCAAAAAATTGTTTATGAATGGGATAAACGGCTGCATTGAGGTAGGTAGTAGCAATCCGCCTGGGAAAATTGAGTGTGCCGGAAATCTGGTGCCCCAGAAAGACTTTTTCGAAGTGTGACCGGATTTGCTCATTAATAAGCAGTTCGTGCTGAGGATTGCGTGTCGAGAACTTCCCGACCACTCCGACATGCCGGATGCCTTTTTCAATAAATTTTCGAACCGCTTCTTCGACTTCTGCGGCATTGACAGCTTCAACTTCCCGGCCTCGATGATCTATGGAGCCGGAAATCACTTCATAATGCGGATTCGTGCGGTAAAATTCAGGATCGACGCCAGGGCCGGCGGATACAATCATGCCGACATCAGAGACCTTGGACTGAGCAATAGCGTTGGTTGTCAATGTGGTGCTCAGAACGATCCGGCGGATCTGATCGGGAGGAATTCCCTCAATGATGGTGTCCAGCCCGGACTGCACTGTACGAAACAACGCTTTGGAATCCGTACGGACCTTGTTGGCCCTGACAATGCCGTCATCGCCGAGAAGCACTACATCGGTATAGGTACCGCCTACATCCAGTCCGATTATCATTGTCACTTCCTGTTAGGGTGCCCGTTCTGTATATTGCAGGGAAGGCTGAAAATCATCTGCTGAATTTTTAATAGTTTGCCATGCTACCCAAAACAGGAAGCAATGTCAACAAAACAGCATTTTAGAAATATAAAAAGCGGGAAGTCAATGCAATAGTGATGGTTTTTCTTGCAAAAACAATTTATAATACGATAAACAGCGGATGGAAAAGCCCTCTGTTTTTTTGATGATCACATAAGAAAGATGGCTTCGTAAAAAGTCGATTTTTAGACAGCTTCGTAAAATGTTCACAGGCAAGGCGCGCAAATCCTGAGGAATGAAGCGTACTTTTCGTACGCTGCAATGACGAAGGATGCAACGCAGCCTGCGGACTTTTTACGAAGTCGTCAAGAAAGGACAGGCATGTATTGCCGTCAAAGAACGCTGGCAGGCATTGCAAGCTGCTCCGGTGTTGGGGTTCATTCAGGCAGAAAGGTTAACCTGACCATTAAACCCGCTCCGGTAAATCACGGTATAAAATTTGTTCGAACAGATCTGCTGGATTCGCCGGAGATTGCCGCCCGCTTCAATCGGGTTGTTGACACCAGTCTGGCGACAGTTATCGGATATGACGGGTTTATTGTTTCCACTATCGAACATCTGATGGCCACTTTTGCGGGGCTTTCTGTCGATAATGCCCTGGTTGAGGTTGATGCGCATGAAATGCCGATCATGGATGGCAGCGCAGGCCCATTTACCCGCTTGATACAGGCAGCGGGCATTCAGGAGCAGGATGCCCCCCGATGTGTGTTCGTCATCCGGAAAGCCATTACTCTGGAAAAAGATGGTAAGTCTGTTTCCATATTTCCATATCCTGGTTATAAAATAACCTGTTCCATCGAATATGACCATCCGCTGATTCGACATCAGACGTTTTCAGCGGATATTACGGATCAGATTTTTATAAAAGAAATCAGCGGCGCTCGAACTTTTGGATTTTTCCATGAAATTGAGTACCTGAAAAAGGTCGGTCTGGCTATAGGCGGTTCATTGGACAACGCGGTTGTGGTGGCTGAAAATGGTGTTTTGAATACGGACGGGCTTCGATTTCCCGATGAGTTTGTCCGGCATAAGATATTGGACTGTATCGGAGATTTCTCGCTGCTGGGGCTTCCCATTGTCGGACACATTGTCACATATAAATCCGGTCATGCGTTTCATCATGCTTTTCTCGAGAAGTTTTTTCTTGAAAAATCATCCTGGGAAACCTGCACGCTTCCCAGCAACTGCGATACAACTGATTTCGATGGCCACTGCTGCTAAAAAACCCACACGAACACGCAGACTGACACTGTCCACCATCGCCATCCTGTTGACGCTGGTGTTTTTGATTCAAACGCCTTTTGCGGCGCAGAACGCCACGCTTTCCAATATCATTGTCACCAATACCAGCACGGATCTCATGGTATATATGAATGTGGACGGTGCTTTCCGGGAGCAAACAGTCACTGCCATCATGAACGGCGTCCCCACATCGTTTTCATTTTTCATCAAGCTGTTTCAGAAGCGTTCGATGTGGTTTGACAAGGTCATCGCGGACATCGAGATCACGAATTCCATCAAATTCAACAATCTGAAAAAAGAATTCGTTGTGGAACGTTCCTGGGAGAATAACATTCCCCGAACAGTACAGTCTTTGAAAGAAGCGGAAAAACTGATGTCTGATGTGGATGGCTTGAAGCTTGTTCCGTTGAGTGAGCTTAAAAAAGGCAGCCAATATCAGCTCAGGGCCAAAGCTCAGCTCAGCAAGATCATCCTTCCCTTCTACCTGCATTATGTGCTGTTTTTTGTCTCTTTGTGGGATTTTGAGACGGATTGGTACAGCATCGATTTCATCTACTGATGACGACGGCTCCGTAAAAAGTCCGCTTACTCCTTTACAGGCGCGGTTCCTCGCCGTGGAGCAGCCTCTGAATGTTATCTTTATGCCGGATGACAATCATGACCGCCATGAACCCGGCGCACAAGAGGACAGGCGGAGATGCACCCGCCACATGAACCGCGAACGGCAGAAATACCGCGGCTGTTAGTGAGCCTATCGACGACCGGCTTGTCATGCAAACCATGAGAACATAGACGAGAAATGCAGCTCCCGCCGCGGCCGGAGACAGGACGGCAAAACATCCTGCAGCCGTCGCAACGCCTTTGCCGCCGTTTTTCCCCCGCATGTACAACGGATACAGATGTCCCAGAAACGCAGCCACTGCGGTCATGCAGGCAATGCTGCTGCGCCATGTTCCATATGGACGGATGAGGATATCCGCCAGATATACCGGAATACCGCCTTTGGCCATGTCCGCCAGGAGCGTTATCAGCGCCAGCGTGTTTCCCGCAATTCTTCGGACATTGTTGGCTCCGATATTGCCGCTGCCGTTGTTCAGGAGATTGTTTTTGGTAAAAAGCCGTGTCAGCACAAGTCCCCACGGGATGGAGCCCAATAGATAAGCCACAGTTACGAGTGCCGCCGTACGGACGATCATCATACCCGCTCTATGTGCTCCCAGGGAATTTCCGGAAGATCTGTTTCT
>DAIEFO010000119.1 GCA_027325475.1 Desulfobacteraceae bacterium
GCAAGTCAGATGAAACGCCACCGGCAGCAAAATCTGTTGAAACAGAGGCGGAGTTTCATCATGAAACGGCTGTGACACCTTCGGAAGAACATCCAAAAGCGGCGGCTGACAATCTTCGGTCGGATATATATCGCGATGATGTTCACAAGGTATATAAGGGCGAAAAAATCGGCATTGATTTTTTCGATACCGATATCCGAAATGTTTTCAGACTGCTTGCGGACTACAGCAAAGAGAATTTTGCCATTGATAAAGACGTTCAGGGAAAGGTTACGCTGGCACTGGATAAGCCGGTTCCATGGGATCAGGTGCTGGATCTTGTCCTTAAAATGAACCAGCTCGATATGGTGCGGGACCATGGCATTATCCGGATAGCCAGACTGGAAACGCTCAGGCAGGAAGAAAAAGCCAAACAGGATCTTTTTGAGGCTGAAAAAAAAGCAAGGGCTCAGGTGATGGAACTGGAACCTGTGGTTACGGAGTATATTCCGGTCAATTATGCCAAGGCTCAGGCGGAGATGCTGCAGCATGTTAAAGGCATGATTAGCCCCAATCGGCCGGATTGCTCCATCACGGTGGATGACCGCACCAATCAGTTGATCGTTACGGATACCGCCAGCAAAATCAAACAGATCCGAGAAGTTGTTCAGCGGTTGGACAGGGTGACACCTCAGGTTATGATAGAAGCCAAGATTGTTGAGGCCAGTACCGATTTCAGCCGAGACCTGGGCGTCGGATGGGCAACAAACGGCAGCTTTGATGCTTCTGCCGGTAATTATGGCTATACGGGTGTGGTCAATTATCCGGGCGCTGCAGCGAATCTTGCCTCGGCAACCACAGGGGGGGTATTAGGCCTCAACTTTACCCGGATCGGTAACACGCCACTGTTTATAGACGCTCAATTAAACGCTATGGAAAGCAAAGGTGAGGGCAAGATTGTATCCGCCCCCAAGATACTGACGCTGGACAACAAAGAAGCTACTATCGAGCAGGGTGTGGAAGTGGGGTATTATGTGCCCCAAACAGGCAGTGGCGGGTCCGCGACTACGACCACCCAGTTTAAGAGAGTCATGCTCAACCTCAAGGTGACGCCTCATGTGACGCTCGATCACCGGATTTCTCTGAAAATCGATATTAATAAAGATGATGTACAAAGCTATACATCTCAGGGAATTCCAACCATCGCTTCCAAAAAGGCCAGTACGGAGCTTTTACTGGACGATGGCGATACATTGGTGATCGGTGGTATTACCAAAGTATCGACGAATACCACGGTCGCAGGGGTTCCTGCACTTAAAGATATACCGATTCTCGGATGGCTGTTCAAAACCAGGACAGATGCCAAAAACAATCAGGAATTGCTCATTTTTATGACTCCGCGAATCGTCCAGCTCGAACAGCGGCCACTCCCAGCGGATGCGACCGGCGTTGGAGGAAAGGGCGCGTAGTGTAAACCTGTTCCGCCCCAATGCGGACTTTTTATGAAGCTGTTCAATTTCACCTCTTTTTAAGGAGAAGAGGTGAAATTAGGTTTCATGCCGATGATTTCCCGCCTTCCCAGTTCCCGAAGAAACAGAGTCACGCTGATTTCCGCTTCCCTCCCATTGAGGCGGTGTGCTGCAGCAAATGCCGCCGAAATATCCAGAACAGATGCTGTCCCATCTATCAGATCCCACACATGAGTGCCGAGAATGTCCAGTTGAAGTTTGCGAATCTGGCAAGATGCATCGGAAGTTTGGGCGTGTCGTTGAAAAATCCGAATCCATGACTTTATTTTTACAGGATATGACAGGATTACTTCACCCGTTGTCTCCTGACGGGATTCAGATACAGCGGGGTTCCGAACGGGCAGACAGTTCAGGGCATCAGTCCGGTTGAGTGATGGTGCATTCATAATGGGATATAATCTGTTCAAAGAGATTGTAATCTATAGTGCTGCGGCTTTCCGCCTTGACAGCCAGAATACGATTGGTTTCCGGGTAATGCCGGATATAAAATTTAAAATTTACATCTCGAAGGAGCAGCCTGACAATGCGGGATTTTTGCACAGGTTCAGTTTCAAATTCAATCCAGTGAGGATTAACAATGTATTTTATTGCATTTTCGGGGCATATTTTCAGTGAGATGGCGAATTCTGACAGACTTTTACCGGATAGCAATGCTGATGCAAGCCCCCAGCGATAGAGCGTAACATCCTGCCGGTTTCCCTGGAAATACAGGCTGATGAGCCCGATGGAAAACTGATATGAACGGAGAGTAAGCGTTGATGGCAGTATGAAACGGATGTCAAATACAGACCAGAACCGGTGGTTATCCGCCGGGTGGTCTTGGAATGATGACAGAATGAAAGCCATCAGGTTCATTTCATGTTGAATATCTTGTTTCAAAAACATCTGAACCATGGAGATGCGACGGCAAGATGCGCAAAACAGAACACATCCATATGTGCAGCTATCGGCGGATTTGCAGGTAAACCAGTTGGCATCATAAGCAGATACTGCTGCGCTCAGTTCTGAGGCTGGTGTCCATGGTTGAACCGGAGCCCGGTGTTGATGTTGAAGCCGGGCGTACAGTTTTTTTTGATGTCGTGTTTGCGAAAAAGATGTGGGGATATCTCTCCAGCTTATTTCCATACGCGGTTCGAAGCGCGTTCCCAGCATCAGGTATGAATGACCGATGGTGGCGATCTCCCAGTCAGCCGGTTTTTGAAAAGAAATACCATTCCACGCGATTGTATTCCACACGCAATTCTCCGTATCCGGTTAAATTTATCTGGGGAGCAGTTTGTCCCAATTCGGTTGCGAATTGGGGCGTTGTGAAGATTGCAAACTGCCGCTGCTGGAAGGATGCGCTTTGTCATAGCACTGGCGATCCTTGTCAATGGCATCGATCAGGGTTAATTTGACGGAATTACCGATTTTTTCATCGGTGTCGAGCTTGTTATGTTGCAAAATCAAGCTGATGTGATTTCCCTTACTATCGACAAACGACCATTTCCAGGTGATGACGATGTGAAACGGATCTCCGCGCCATTCCGCCGCTTTTCCGAATTTTGTCTCATATCGGGTCAAGAGCGCATCAAAAAAGTCTTTGCTGTCATCAGCATATTTGAGTTTGATACGAACGATCTTGTTGGGAACGGCACAGGTTCCATAAGCAATCAATCCCGATTTAAACTCGGCTGTTTCCTTGATAGCCACTTCCCGGATGTTTTCGGCATACCGGATCGGCAGAGAAGACGCCATATTCAACTGGGATTTGTATTCAGAGATGTCAGCGCCCAGTGTGAAGCCGCCGAGCTGGTGGGGTACAGAAATTGCCAGACAGGTATGACCTGAAAAAAGAACGCCCCACAGGGTCAGAATGGTCAGAATATATTTCATTTCAGCCTCTTTTGATACATTAAAGTTATTAATACGGGAGTCTGCCCAACGATTTCAGTATCAAGGCGAATCCCATGGCAAACATGCCTGTCAGCCCCATCCCGCAGGAAAAACCGGCGAGAAGCACCGGCGCATATTGACGCCACATGGCACCATAACGTTTCAGAAAATAGAACCGTCCCAGAAACGCCCCGATAACTTCCAGAATCAATCCGTGAGGCGTACTTTGGCCCAATCCTCGGACAACGCCATATATCAGTAACGTCGGCAGCCCGAATATTGTCAGCGCTGTATAGGTCAAAAGACCGAATCCCAGACCCGAGAGGACATATATACCGTTTAATGCCTGATAAAACAGTGAGTTGCCTTCCAATGTCGATGTCTGCATCAGCAAACTGTTCAGCGCTTGAAGATGCCAGAGCTTTTGTGCAAACGGATAGCTGCTGGAAGGAATGGGGGCCAGCCTCCAGATAAACTGGGAAAAAAGCAGGCTGGCGATCATCACAACAGGAAACACCACCAGTTCGGATTTGATGACGCCACGGATGCTGGTGCCTGTCAGTTCTATCTCCCGGAAATCCACAGTGGCTTTTCCGTAGTTGTGAATAGGAATGGGTGCATACCAGATTTCGATGCCATGATACCCGAAAAATCTGGCGCCGGCAATAAAACTGGCTTCCCGCACCATCGGCAGGTTTACGAACTGACCGGCAACGCCCTCCATGCGGGCGCTGATATAGGATATGACAGGGGTATAAATAAACCCGTATCCCAGAAAAAAAATCCAGGGAAAGCTGGGAACGAGCCAGACGCATAAACTCACATAGGAAACGGTGGAGAACACATAAATGCCGATAGCGATCCAGATATTAAAGTCGCCTCTGCCTTCTGGCGGGTGAAATAAATCTTTCAGACTGCCGTGAGTTCCCCTCTGCTCCTTGCGAAATGAAGATATGACATGCCAGATTCCCACGCATCCAATGGCCAGCCCCAGTCCGATACCAAAGCTCATGTAAAAATCGAAATTATTGGCGAAAACAGTGTCAACGGTTTCCATCCCCGGATGCCAGCGATGAAGAATGCCGTGATGGTAGAGAATGGGATTGGCGATAATAGTAATAATCAGCCCCGCCAGCCCGCCAATCACTGCCCAAAACGGTAATACCATGCCGATAAAAAGCAGCCCCAGATCCAGTTGAATACCAGTTGCGACTGCGGGCAGTATGGCTTCTGTCTGTCGGGTCAGCTCGACCCAGGGAATGGGGATAAGCTGGATGGGTTCGGTAAAGAGCAGCCCTGATACCGTCGGCAGCAGAACGTAAACAGCACCGAATAAAAGCCCTATAACGCCTCCGATGGAAAATACCCGCCATTTCCAGCCCTTTTTCCGATCTTCCGTGGACTCCGCCAGCGCCATGGTGCCCAGAGCGCCCACCGGTGCCATGGGAAAGGGAAGTTTTTCAACATCCGACGTAATTCGGTACAATACATAGCCCAGTCCGAAATGATCGATTCGTTGTATGATCTGGGAACCAATCAGCAGGAGAATGGGAACCATCCAGTCTCTGTGAAAAAATGTGCGCTCTATCAGGGAAGTGGAACCTGGTGCAGGAGCTACCCAGTGAGGGATATATTCCGTAAGTCCCAGCATCTTGGCTGCGTCGGACTGTACCAGATATTGATTCCACAAAAGACCATGGAAAGGCGACGCCATTGCCGCGCCGGCCATATAATACAAAATGAAGATTTCCTGCTGCTTCAGATCGGTATAGGATCTTTTGGCAATTTCCGCAAACAGGATGATTGTTACCCAGCGGGCGGCAGGACCGATACCCGTGCCAATGACCAGTTGGAGATACATACTTCCCGGCATCATCAGAAAACCGATAAAAATAGCACCGATAACGGTTTTCCAGTCAAAGCCTTCCTCGAACCGATCAGGTGTGCTCAGAAGCTCCCGGTATTCTTTAAGCTCTTTGTCTTCGTACATGTAATTGATCCGAGAATCGTAGATGGTAACAGGTCAATAATGGTAACTCAATAGCCGTTCAGAATCAATCCGGTAACACCAGATAGCTGGAATTTCCCCACAATCCAACGATTGCCCAGAATCCGCCCATGAGAAAATCTCCGATAATGAGACCGATAAAAAAATACCGCAGTTTTTTGAACAGGGACGTACCCCCGTATCGCATACAAACGGCATTGCACAGCCATCCCAGAAAAAAACTGAACCAGAGAATACGCATGGCTGAACTGTAGGCGGTCAGATACCCAATGGGATGAATCGGCCACCAGTATATCCAGTGATAACATATGACCAGAATCGTCATTACCACTGCGCCGGCTACAGCAAAAATCGTAACCCAACTGCTGCTGTCCGGATGGGTGTGTATAATCGCCTGGGCGTTTTCATACACGCTGACAGTGGTTCGGGTGGCCCAATCGAGATTGAGTTCCCGAATGCCGAACTTATAGCACAGAAACAGCATGGAAACAAAAGATGCCGCGACTCCGGCGACAATGGCGACGGCAAGACCCGCGAAAATCATCCGTTGATGGCGCAGGCCGCTGGTCACTTTTCTGGCATGAAGCAATGATGGCATTAAAGACTCCCGAAGATCCAGAAAGAGCACTTTCTGGATGACAGCGGCCAGAAGAATGCTGAATCCGCTGAAAAAACGGGGGCCAAGCAGCGCAGTGATGCCATCTGTCGGTGCGGCGGTTAACGTAAAGTAGGCCACGCCCCCTTGACATATCACGCGTGTTGCGACAATCATTGTCAAAAAACAGGCCATCAGGAAAATAACGGCTACCCAGAAAGGCATTCCAAAGTAGTGACACCAGGCGACGAGCGCCAGAAAACCGATCACCAGTATCCAAAAAGAAACCCTTAACGAAATCCATTCTGTTTCCGGGTGTGCATCTTGTGCGAGACCGACAGCCTGGCGGATGACATCCATGATATGCTGTCTTGCCAGCCAGAAAATGAATATAAAAAAAACGATATAGGCGCCGATCATCTGCGTTTCTTCAGGTCTGGCGAGGGTTGGCCCAAAAGTGGTACCTAGAGCAGCATCCGGAATGGTGTAACCCAACAGCGCCAGAATTCCGATTAACAGCCCTCCTAAGAGATAAAAAACCCAGAAGGAAAAAGAAATCTGTCTGGATGTCAAAAAAGCAAATCCAATAAATGCCGGATAAATATAGATTTTCAGCTTGGTGAACCCTGAAAATATTCCCTGATGCGAAAAATAGGGGCCTGCCAGAATCAACGTCGGAAATTGAGGTACGGATGGAAAATAAAAATTGAGTCCGTTCAGCAGATGAAGTGCTACCGGGATCAAAATTCCAACAAGCGTATAGCGATTGGAAAAAAAAGCCGCCAGCTGACGT
>DAIEFO010000011.1 GCA_027325475.1 Desulfobacteraceae bacterium
TTTAACGGATTAAAACAAAGTATTCTTGCAGTCAGTGTTCTTCTGATATTGAGTTTGTGTCTGGGAGTGTTGATTCATAACGCTTTGAAAAAAAGTGTTTCACCGTCAGCGCCATTGGCATCGGTTCCCGAAATTCTAAGGGTCCCCATTCACCAGCCTCCGCAGATAACGCCTCCCATCTATGAAGTATTCCCAAAGACAGAAACTCCGCCGGTGCAACCCATCATCCCGCCCAAGCATCTTCCAGAGGGAAAGCTGCCCAAGGTAGCCATTATCATAGACGACATGGGGTATAACGAGCAGATTGCATCCCGATTCATTCAACTGAAGGCAGCGGTTACATTTTCAATTCTACCGTTTAGTCCACATGAACGACAAGTAGCTCAGTTGGCGAATGAAAACGGAATCGAGCTGATGCTTCATCTGCCCATGGAACCTATCGAGTATCCGGGCATAAACCCAGGTCCAGGCGCACTGCTGGAGCGGATGTCTCCTGATGTATTGCTGCATCAGTTGAATGATGATCTGGATGCTGTCCCCTATATCAAAGGGGTTAATAACCACATGGGATCCAGATTGACAGCTTCTTCCGATCAGATGAATCAGATATGTTCGGTCATCAAACGCAGACATCTGTTTTTTATAGACAGCAAGACGACGTCGAAAAGTAAAGTAGCTTCATCTGCACGGTTGTTTCATGTTCCTTATGCGGAACGGGATATTTTTCTGGATAATGTTCAGGACGCTGATGCCATTCGTAAACAAATTCAACTTTTGATTCAAAAAGCACTTCGAAATGGATATGCTTTGGCTATCGGGCATCCGCATAAAATTACCTGTCAGGTACTGCAGGAAGAATTGCCGGAATTGAACCGAAAAGTTCAAATTGTCCCCGCCTCCGAACTGGTACATTCAGCGGGATGAGTATTATTGCAATGTATGGTGCGGGGTATGAAAATGTTTATGGGTAATGAAGACCTTGCACCTCAAGGGAATCGTCTGAAATGCTGGCAAAAACACTAAGCAGCGCCGTCATTGGTGTTGACGCATATCTGGTAGAAGTCGAAGTGGATATTGCTTACGGATTGCCGAACTTCACAATTGTCGGCCTTCCGGAAGCCTCTGTCAAAGAAAGCAAGGAGCGAGTCAAATCTGCTATCGGTAATTCTGGATATACATTTCCGGATGACCGCATTACGGTTAATCTCGCGCCGGCCAGCATCAAAAAAGAAGGAACCGGTTTCGATCTTCCGATTGCAGTGGGCATATTAACTGCGAGCAAATTGATCTCCAAAGAAATCGTTTCCCGATATCTCCTTCTGGGTGAACTGTCTCTGGATGGGCGTATCAAGCCGGTGACAGGGTCTTTGCCCATGGCGCAGAGCGCCAAACAGGCAGGGTATTCCGCTATTATCGTACCTTATGAAAATCGTCGGGAAGCATCTGTCATTCAGGATATCCAGGTATTACCGGTTAAAACACTGTCTGAACTTGTCGATTTTTTCAGGGGACACATCTCTATTGCACCGGAGCAGGCCGATATTTCAAGAATTTTTGAACGCGGAGACGAGTTTGATTCGGATTATGCTGAAGTCATGGGACAGGAACATGTAAAACGGGCGCTGGAAGTTGCAGCCGCAGGTGGACACAACCTTATCATGATCGGCCCACCAGGCTCCGGGAAAACCATGCTGGCCAAAAGACTGCCATCCATTCTTCCTCCGATCACTTTTGATGAATCCATAGAAACCACCAAAATTTTCAGTGTGTCCGGAATGCTCCAGAATGATCAGGCGCTGATAACCCGAAGGCCATTTCGATCTCCTCATCACACAATTTCCGATGCAGGGCTGATTGGTGGCGGGCATATTCCCAGGCCTGGAGAGGTCAGCTTGGCGCATAATGGTGTATTATTTCTGGATGAGTTGTCAGAGTTTAAAAAACATGTCCTGGAGGTTCTGCGTCAACCGCTGGAAGATCAGAAAGTCACCATTTCCAGAGCGGCCACCACGATCACCTATCCATCCAGTTTTATGCTGGTTGCCGCCATGAATCCTTGCCCTTGCGGTTATTATGCGGACCCCAAACACGAATGCTGCTGTACGGCCCAGCAAATTCAAAAATACCGATCTAAAATATCAGGGCCGCTGTTAGACCGGATTGATATCCATGTGGATGTCCCGGCTGTACCATATAAAGACCTTATCGTACAAAAATCAGCGGAAACATCCGGTGAAATACGAGGCCGGGTCACAAAGGCCAGGTTCATTCAGTCCGAAAGATTTTCGCAGACAGCTATCTTTGCAAATGCCCAGATGTCGAGTCGCCATATCAAGAAATATTGCCAGATAACCCATGATTGTCATTCGCTTCTGGAATCGGCCGTGGACAGGCTGGGCCTTTCCGCCAGAGCGTTTAATCGCATTTTGAAAATATCGCGCACGATCGCGGATCTGGCTCAAAGTTCTGAAATTCAGATGGAACACCTGGCCGAAGCCATACAATATCGTACGCTGGACAGAGGGAAATATCACCAGCATGGCTGATGACTGCGAGAAGTTTTTCTAAAAATGATCAACCATAATTTGATTGACATTGCCTGTTTCGCATAATAGATAAGAAAGTTCATGGAAGTGCACAGCTCACTGGTGGGGCTCCCGGACTTCAAATCCGGTGTGGGGCGTTAATACCGTCCCGGGTGGGTTCGATTCCCATGCACTTCCGCCAATACCATTCCAGCATAGTCCAAAAAGTAAAAAAAGCCTTGAGAAATCAAGGCTTTTTTATTATCCTTTGCCCAGCTTAGTCCAGTTGAATCCGACTAAATCCGGACGTTTTGGGGTATATTTTTAAAAAATATACCCCAAAAAAAGGTTCCTCGCTATTTCAAGTGGGGAATGGTGATTGAACAGTTCCCAGCTTTTTGATAAGTGAGTCATGTAAAAATACTGATGTCAGCCAAAGGCGCTATGGCATGCGCAAGAAGTTTTTGAAAAAGGGAATAACAATAATCTACCCGAACGAGGCGATAAAATTTTATCATGAAAGATACCGAACTGCTCCAGATCACTCTGATGTTGACAGCACCGTGGGAGGGGCGCAGTGTGATATCGATACGGCTCAAAACCATGTAAACATCCATCTGAAATTTGCCAAGGGGAGCGAAATCACCACTCGTAATCCCGGAATTGTTTGCCTCACAGTGGTCAATATTCCCCTGAAACCTTACTTTTGTATCGTGCGTATTATACACTGTCGCCTGTGAATAACATCAACTAAAATAAGCGCCAATCCCAGGCATCCCGCCCAAAATTGCACTGAAAGATGCCGATGATCGGTCTTCCACAAGAACAGTGAAAAATCTGATTTCTTGTAACGCAACAAGGTTCAGGAGACCGATAACTATTAATTATTCCTCGTTTGATGCCCTCGTAAAAAGTCAAAAACTGGTTTTTCACAATCAATAAATTCAATAGGTTGATGTTGTAAAAATGGGCTAAAACCGACTTTTTACGAGGGCATCAACGTTTGACGACTTCGTAAAAAGTCCGGAGGCTGCGTTGCGCTGCATACTTCGTCGTTGCAGCGTACCCAAAAGTACGCTTCACTCCTCAGGATTTGCGCGCCTTGCCTGCGAACTTTTTACAAAGCCGTCCCAAAACCTCTTTTAATAATCATCAATCTCAAATATATTGCCGACAGTTACAACTCCTGGTGCCAGGCTGCTTTTCCATCCGGGTATGAGAGGCGTTGATGACGCTTAGTCAGTGGGACAAGACATATGGATGCAGGCAAGGATAGAAAGAGGTAAAATATGGGCTGGAAATTTACGGAAGCTGCTTTCAAGGATTTGATCGTCAAATTAAAGGCGGATTACACAATCCTGGGACCGAAACGTTTTGTCGGGCAAGGTCGCTTTTCTGATACGGATCTGATCAGGTATGATGAAATCGAAAGCCTTGATGAAATTGTTTGGAACGAGAAATCGACTTTTTCGCCGAAAGAAGTGGTTTTTCCGATCACGCAGACGCTTTTTTACTTTATCGAAGAGAAGTTTCTGGAGCCGAAACTTGATGAAAACAAGATTCTCATTTTTCTGCGCCCCTGTGACATCAACGGCATCCGCCGTCTGGATACAATACATCTAAGAAACGGCCCTCAATCTGATTCTTATTATGCACAGTTGCGGGAGCGGGTCAGATTCGTCATGATGGAGTGCATGGAAGGCTTTGATACCTGTTTCTGCGTCTCCATGAAATCCAATATCACTTCCGATTACGACATGGCTGTTCGATTCGGGGATGACGAAGTTTTGGCGGAAGTAAAAAACGATGATTTCACCAGGTACTTCAGTCTTGATTTACCTCGGGTTGAATTCACGCCAGGGTTTGTACAGGAAAACACCATCAAGGTAACGGTCCCCGATGGGGGTGAAATTTCAGCCGGCATTTATAACCATGACATGTGGAACGAATACAAAAGCCGGTGCATCGCCTGCGGCCGTTGCAACACGACCTGCATCACCTGCAGTTGCCACACGACAACCGACATCTTCTACGATGACAATATGCGTGCCGGGGAAAGGCGCCGGACATGGGCCTGCTGCCATGTGGACGGTTTCACGGATATGGCCGGCGGGATATCCTTCCGCAAGGACAACGGCTCCCGCATGCGATTCAAGGTGCTGCATAAAATATATGATTACAATAAACGTTTCGGAGAGCATATGTGCGTCGGGTGTGGCCGATGTGATGACAATTGTCCTGAATACATTTCATATTCAAGCTGCATCAACAGACTCAGTCAGGTAATACAGGAGACGGACGCATGCGTGAAAATCCCATGATGCCAAAACCTCACAAGGTAATCAAAATAGACCTGGAAACCGATCTGGAGTCGACATTTCGAATTGAAGTGGATACGCCTCCCGCATTGGGGCAATTCTATATGGTTTCTATTCCGAGAATCGGTGAAATGCCTATCTCCATCAGCGGCATCGGGCCGGGTTGGGTTGATATGACGATCCGCAATGTGGGCAAGGTCAGCCGGGCCGTGCATTCCCTGAATGAGAAATCCATATTGTTCTTGCGGGGTCCTTACGGCAACGGCTTTCCAATGGATGAATTCAAAGGGCGGCATCTGGTTATCGCAGCGGGTGGTTCGGGCATAGCCCCGGTACGTCCTCTGCTGGAGCATTATTACCGAAATCCGGACGAGGTGGATAAACTTGACCTGCTGTTCGGTTTCAAAACGCCTGATGACATCTTGTTCAGGCAAGATATCGACCGTTGGAAAAGCCGGTTTGATACAATCCTGACTGTTGATGATGCATGCGGCATCTGGGAAGGTGAATGCGTCGGGCTTATCACGGAATATGTAAAAAACATAAAACTTTCGGAATATGACAAGATGGAGATTGTCATTGTCGGCCCGCCTGTCATGATAAAATTTACGGCCGCAGAATTCATCAGACAGGGAGTTTCCGAGGAAAGAATCGTCGTATCCATGGAACGACGAATGTCCTGCGGCCTGGGTAAATGTGGTCACTGCAAGATCAGCGAGTACTACATCTGTCTGGATGGTCCGGTTTTTCGCTATAACGAGGCTGTCAAGCTCGTCGATTAATGGGAGGAACATGATGGCACATGATGTCAACACAAAGACAGCCGTTAAAAATGCCTACCGGATTACCAAGGTGCGAGGCAAAACCGCCCTGCGGATTCGCATTCCCGGTGGGTGTCTGCATGCAAAGCATTTTGACCTGCTAAAGCATCTCGCTGAAGTTTACGGAGACGGCTTGGTTCACCTGACGACGAGACAGGGACTGGAGATTTCAGGTTTGGATTATGCCGGCATCCCCGAGATCAATCGCTTGATCATGCCTTTATTGCAGGATCTCGAGATCGGCATCGGCGTTGAGATCCATGATCCGGCAAAGGGGTATCCGTCTGCCGGAACCAGAAACATTGCCGCATGCATCGGCAGCCGGGTGTGTCCTTTTGCCAACTATGACACCACTTCTCTGGCGCAGCGGATTGAGAAGGAAATCTATCCCAACGACTACCATGTTAAAGTTGCCCTCACCGGCTGCCCCAATGACTGCATTAAAGCCCGCATGAATGATTTCGGGATTGTGGGGATGGTTGAACCACAATACGATTACCAGCGCTGCATCGGCTGCGAAGCCTGCGTCAAGAACTGCGCCAGTCAGGTCACGGGAGCGCTGAGCATGCACAAGGGAAAGGTGAAACGCGATAAGCGGCGATGTATCGGGTGCGGCGAGTGCATCCTCAAATGTCCTACCGCCGCCTGGACACGCAACCCGGCTAAATTTTACGATATCCTCATTATGGGCCGCACCGGAAAGAAGAACCCGCGTATCGCCGAAGAGTTTATCCAGTGGGCGGATGAAGATGTCGTTGTACAGGTTATCAAGAATACATACAAGTTCATTGATGAACACATTGATAAATCCCTCCCCAAAGAACACATCGGATACATTGTGGACCGAACGGGGTATCCGGTTTTCCGCGACAAAGTGCTGGAAGGCGTTAAGCTGAACTCCGGCGCAAGGGTGGCAAAACATGTCCAGTGGGGCGGCTGCAGATACAGCAGCGATGTTTTTCTGTCTGATTGATGGGTCCGATTTCATGAGGCGGTGAAAATGGATATTCGAACCAAGCGGATTTATGAACAACAGGATCCGGGAGATGGAATGCGCATTCTTGTGGATCGGCTCTGGCCAAGAGGGCTCAGCAAGGAAGCCGCAAAGGTCGACTATTGGGCGCGGATGATTGCTCCGTCCAATGAACTCCGAAAATGGTATGGGCACGATCCGGCCAAGTGGACGGAATTTCAGAAGCGATATGCGGCCGAATTGGACGGACAGGCAGAGGAGATAGCGCTTCTCTTAAAAAAGATTGGACATGGGCGTGCCACATTTCTGTACAGTTCGACAGAGAAGAAACGCAACAATGCCCATGCGCTGAAGTATTACCTGGAAGAGCGTGAGAATTCCATGAAATTTCAGCAAAAAATGCAAAACACGATTGATATCCCCTGATATTTATCTTTTCACACTTGCGTTGCTTTCATGGCGTATTCTCTTTTTTATTTTTGGACTGTCGTGATCCGAGGTCATCATGAAGCATTTCCGTGTGAAAAAAGGGATCGAACAAGCAATTTCAACAGCCCAAAAAATGTAAGCCCCCAGGCCAAAAACGCTGCGTATATGAAAAGTTGCGGAATTTTAAGTAAAAAATCCAGATGGATGGCTTTGGCCAACTGAAACGTACAGGTTGTATACATCCCGAGAGGGAAGACCATTCCCCAATACTGAGGATCATATGTGAACTTGATCCTGCCGATCATGTATCGCCACGCACCCAATAGCAGGAGATAGGGAATCCACCAGGTGGCGACGGCCCAGAATAAGACAGTGACACCCGTGATAAAGGGCAAGAGCACCTGCAAAAGCGCAGCCTTGTCACTGTTCAAAACCAGGGATGCCCCTGCAAGCGTGGATATGGCAACGGCACCCATGTTGATCCAGTAGGGAGGTCCCAGGGCCTCGGGTTTCAGTGAAAAAAACATAAACCGGTAAAAGATCAGCGTGATAATCAGAAAATAAAGCATTCCTCCGACAAGGAACATGCAAAGCGAAAAAAACAGGATCAGGGTTTCAAATCCGGGAAAATGAGAAACGATTAAACAGCTCAGGATGGATATTGACTGAGTTGCCACAATGGAGACCAGCCAAACGCCGTTTATGCCGCTGGCGATTGACGGTTTTTCGGCGCTGACCGTAAACAGCGTGAAAATGAAATAAATCAGCAACCCCCACGAAACAATACCGACAGTCAACAAGGCAGTGGCCGGTTTAAACGCATTCATCAATATGACGAATTGGCTGCCGAGAACACAGGAGCCTGCGACGATGGTAAAAACCCCAACGCCTTTGAAATGATCCTTCAAATCATCGAAAAAACGGCGCGGATAGATGAAAATACGGGCGCAGGTAAAGATCCACAAAACGATGTAGCAGACGATGTTCAGCCCGAAAAGCGCCACTGAAACCAGCGGTATGTCCAAAAGGTGCGACGCAATCGAAACGATGCCCGTGGCCATGACCATGCTGAAATAAGCCGGCGGGAAATCAGCAATGGCGGATTGCAGTTTGCTTCTTTCCGATTCAGGTCCACTCCCGGATTTCATCAGCGGCTCTCCTTGGATACTTTCTGAACACGATATGACGTCTGAATGCATAGCTGAACGGCGCGCTCCAGATGTGAACCAGTCGACTGAAGGGTGAAAAACCAAGCAGCGCCAGGGCGCTCAGGACGTGAATCTTGTAGCTGACAGGCACTTCAAGCATCAGATCCGGATCGGGAGTAAAGGTAACAATGCCTCTGATCCATGGCGCTACGGTATACAGGACGTCGCAGTGACCAAAAATGACGTTGTAAATTCCGGCGCCGGTGACCAAAACAATGCCGCCGATGGTAACGATATCGTTAAGGGTACCCGCCGCTTGAACACGCGGGTTGGTAAGCCGCCGCAGCAGCAGCAGTGCCGCCCCGAAAAATGCAGACAGGCCGGCCGCCAATCCCGACCAGTAGGCAATAAGCATATGGGTTTGAGCGCTGATACCCGCCATATCCAGATAACGTTGCGGCATCAGCAGCCCGCCGGCATGCCCCAGAAACGTCAGCACAATCCCCCAGTGAAACAGGACAGCGCCGTAAAACAGGGATTTTTTTTCCAGAAATTCACTGGAGCGGGCATTCCAGCCAAAGCGATCGGTGACATATCGGTAGGCATGTCCCACAACGAATGTGGTTAAACACAGATAGGGAAAAACCGTAAATATTAGTTCATATTTCAGATCCATGATTACCGCCTTCATCAGCCTTGGAACCGTTGGTTTTGGTTTTCAGGAAGCGCTGCCGTCTTTTGCCGCGGGGAAAATTCCTCGGACTGCAAGCGCTTGACTGCCGTGTCAGCAAGCGGTTGCAGCAGCGCCGAATGTGCCGGAGACGTTTGCTTCAGTCGGTCAATATACGTATCAAACTTCTGGAAACACTGCCAGATCAACCTGACGTCCGTATCCTTCGGGCAGACCGAAAGAAACTCGAGCAACAGGGGAAGATGGTCCGGCAGCTCTCCTGATATCCGTTCATAACCGGCGTTCTGGTAAACCTGCTGTAACCGGGTTAACATGCCTGCCCGTTTCTCGTTGTCGCCCCAGATGTGGTATGTGAGGTTCATGGTGGTTGCCGGGCTCACGTCAAAAGCGGCCGTATAGATCTCCCGGAGCTGAACCGTTGACTGGGTTTTGATGTAGTCCAGGAATGCTTGGATGCTGTTTTTAAATTCATCCGGGGGCATGTCCGCGGCGATGGCTTCCATCTCTTTTATTTGACTTAAATAGTCATCGTCAGGGTAGCACAGTAAAACAGACAGCACTTTAAAAATGTGGCTGAGATTTTTTTTCATCCGTGTCCATCCTTTTTGATGCCCTCGTAAAAAGTCGGTTTTGGGACGGCTTTGTAAAAAGTTCGCAGGCAAGGCGCGCAAATCCTGAGGAGCGAAGCGTACTTTTGGGTACGCTGCAACGACGAAGGGTGCAGCGCAACGCAGCCTCCGGACTTTTTGCGAAGTCGTCCTTTTTCGAAACGCTCATATGCTGTCTCCATAACCGCAGGCGCCCTGGCGGGTGAAGAGGTTGGCATCTCCGGGTGCGGTTTTCGGCAGGACGATACGATCCTCCAGGCTTGCCAGGGAAAGGAGGCGGTAAATCTTTTCGATGGTTTCTTCTGAGAAACCGACTCTGTCGAGTAGAGTCTTGTCAACCTTATTTTCGATTCGTTTGGAGCGCATGTAATGACGGACAGCGGATAATCGTTTGAGGGCCTGCCGGACGGGTGTCTGATCCCCGGCGGTCAGCAGGTTCGCCAGATAGGTGATCGGAATGCGAAGGCTGTCGATAAAATCCTGCTCCTGTGAAGATTCTGAGTAGTGTTTAACAGGGCTCAGCGGGGGGATATACCAGACCATGGGAAGCGTTCGAAATTCCGGGTGCAGTGGCAGTGCCAATTTCCATGTTTTAATTAACGGATAGACCGGTGAACGCGCCGCGGCGCGCAGGACGGCGTCGGCAATTCCTTCTGCCGCCGCGGTTTTTTGAACCGCCGGATCTTCAGGGTCGAGCAAAATTTCCATATGGGCTGGATAAACCGCCTGATCGGATGCGGCCGAGGCCGCTTCGGATATCCGATCCGCATCGTAGAGCAGCACCCCGACATAGCGGATACGACCGACACAACTGTGGACGCAGAGGGGCGGCAAACCGGCTTCGATGCGTGGGTAGCAGAAAATGCACTTTTCGGCACGGCCGGTTTTCCAGTTGAAATACACTTTTTTATAGGGGCAGCCGGACACGCAGTAACGCCAGCCCCTGCAGCGTTCCTGGTCAACCAGCACAATGCCGTCATCGTCCCGCTTATAAAGCGCACCCGAAGGGCAGGAAGCAACGCAGGCCGGATTCAGGCAGTGCTCGCATAATCGCGGCAGATAGAACATGAAGATATTGCGAAATTGGAGAAAGGCCGCATAATCCAGATTTTTAAAATTGATGTCACCCGGACCGGTCTCCCCCGCTCCTGCCAGGTCATCTTCCCAGTTGGGGCCCCATTCAAGCCGGATCGGATCACCGGTCAACTGGGATCGGGGGCGAAGCGAAGGCTGCTGCCTTCGGTGAGGACTGTTAACGAGACTTCCGTAGTCGTAAGTCCATGGTTCGTAATAGTCGTCAATCGTCGGCAGATCCGGGTTGTGGAAGATAGACAGTCCCTTGGACAGGCGCCCGCCGGCTTTTAATTCCAGACTTCCTTCTTTCAGTTGCCATCCTCCCCTGTGATCATTCTGATCTTCCCATTTTTTGGGATATCCGATGCCGGGTTTGGTCTCAACGTTATTAAACCACATGTATTCGGCGCCCTTACGATTTGTCCATACGTTCTTGCAGGGAATGCTGCAGGTATGGCAACCGATACATTTATCCAGATTCAGCACCATTGCATACTGCGCTTTAATCTTCATACCACTCGACCTCCCCCGCCTTGCGGATCACAACCATCTCATCTCTTTGGGAGCCCACGGGACCATAGTAGTTAAACCCATAGCTGAGCTGAGCGTAGCCGCCTATCATGTGGGTCGGTTTGACCATGATCCGGGTGACGCTGTTGTGGGTTCCGCCCCGCTGACCGGAAAGCTTTGAACCCGGTGTGTTGATCAAACGCTCCTGAGCATGATACATGAACGCCGTTCCCTGCGGGATTCGCGGGCTGACCACGGCCTTGGCCATCACCACGCCGTTGACGTTAAAACATTCCAGCCAGTCATTGTCCTTGATATCGATTTTTGTCGCATCCACGTCGTTGATCCAGATGGCTTCTCCGCCCCGAAACAGCGTCAGCATGGTCAGCGTGTCGGAGTAAGTGCTGTGGATGGACCACTTGGAGTGAGGGGTCAGGTAATTGAGAATGATTTCCTTGCCGGGATCCCGCCTGACCTGGGTCGATTCAAGGGCCAGCATATCCAGAGGAGGGCGAAACACCGGCAATTGTTCTCCAAAATCCCGCATCCATGCGTGGTCCTGATAAAATTGGGCCCGGCCGGTGAGGGTCCGGAACGGCACTTTTTCTTCAATATTGATGACAAACGGGGAGTAACGACGATCTTCGGATTCAATGCCGCTCCAGATCGGAGAGGTGATGATTTTGCGCGGCTGGACCGTGAGATCGTCGAACCGGTATTTTTCACCGCGACGACGGATGCTTAAGTGCTGGAGGCTTAATCCTGTTCTGCGTTCAACGCCCCCCCAGGATTTTACAGCGGTCTCGCCATTGGTCTCCGGTGCAAGGGCCAGTATGGTTTCAGCAACATCTCTGGCCTCCTCCAAGGTCGGCATCCCCTGACTGATACCTGCCTGCTGGACCGTCCCCAGGGTTGCTTTCAATGATTCGTATTCATCGGATGCGTTCCACACGACGCCTTTCGACCCGATACCCGCTTTTTCAGCCAGGGGCCCCAGGGCCGTCATCATCTTATAGGTGTTTGGAAAATCCCGCAGGATCACGGACATGTTGGGAAGCGTCTTGCCTGGAATCGGCTCGGCTTGTCCTTTGCGCCAGTCGTTAACCTCGGGTTGGGCGATTTCACCCGGGCTGTCGTGCATCAAAGGGGAGGCAACCAGGTCCTTTGCTTTTCCCAGATGATCCGCAGCCAATTCGGAAAATTTTTCGGCGATGGTTTTAAACTGCTCCCAGTTGGTTCTTGTTTCCCAGGGCGGATCAATGGCAGGATTGAATGGATGAATAAATGGATGCATATCGGTGGTATTCAGATCATGCATTTCATACCAGCCGGCAGCGGGCAGGGCTATGTCGGCGTAGAGCGCACTGGTGGACATCCGCAGTTCCAGGGTCACCAGTAGGTCCAATTTGCCTTCCGGAGCCGGCTCGCGCCACTGGATTTCTTCGGGCCGCAGGGTGGTGTCCGAGTTCATGACCGCGTTTTCAACCCCGAGCAGATGTTTCAGGAAATACTCGTGCCCTTTCCCGCTGGCACCCAGCAGATTGGCCCGCCACAGAAACAGCACGCGCGGGAAATTGTCCGGATTGTCCGGATCTTCCATGGCAAACCGCAACGCACCATTTTTGAGCTGTTTGGTTGCATAAGCTACGATATCTTCGTCGGATGTGGCTCCCTGCCTTACGGCTTCGTTGCATAATTCGAGGGGATTCTGATTGAACTGCGGGTATGACGGCAGCCAGCCCAGGCGCGCAGCGATGACATTATAATCGGCCATGTGACGGGCAGGCGCCGTCCGGGTCAGCGGCGACAGGACGGTCTCGGGGTTGAAGTTGTCGTATCGCCACTGGCTTGTCGCAAAATAAAAAAAAGAGGTGCCGTTCTGCTGGCGAGGGGGCCGAAGCCAGTCCAGACCGAATGCCACCTGAGACCAGGCCGCCTGGGGCCTGACTTTCTCCTGTCCGACATAGTGCGCCCACCCGCCGCCGTTGACTCCCTGACAACCGCACAATGTGGTCATCCCGATAATGGTCCTGTAAATCATATCGCCGTGATACCAGTGGTTGGTACCGGCACCGAGAAAGATCATGGATTTACCACGGGTTTTTTCAGCATTTTCGGCAAACTCGCGGGCCACACGGATGACATCTGCCGCAGGTACGCCCGTGATGGGTTCCTGCCAGGCGGGCGTATAGGGTTTGGGGTCTTCGTACCCTGTCGGATAATCCGCCGTTGTCCCGGGCGCTTGCCCGGGAAGAATCCCCAGGTGGGCTGCCATGAGATCAAATACGGTGGTAACGTGCAGCTCTCCCGAGGGGGTTGTGATTTTTTTTACCGGCGTGACGCCGGTTTTGGATGCGGCTCCGTGCGATTCAAAGAGGGGAAAAGAAACCGTCTTCCAGGTATCCGCCTGCGGGGCGAAGCTGAGCAGCGGATCGATCTTGTTGTCGTTTTCCTCCATCTTCAGATTCCAGCGGCCCTCGTCGCTCCACCTGAAACCGATGCTGCCGTTGGGAACACGGAAGGAGTGATCGACGGCATTGAAAAGGATCGTTTTCCACTGTGCATTCCAGGTTTCGAAGCCCAAATCCGAAGCACGCAGGAATCGTCCCGGAAGCCAAATGTCACCATCCGGGTCCAGCACGACGACAAACGGCAGATCCGTGTATGTCTTTGCATACTCGGTAAAATAGTCAACCTTGCGATCCATGTAGAATTCTTTGAAAATGACGTGGGTCATTGCCATTGCAAGGGCGGCGTCTGTGCCGGCTTTGGCAGGCAGCCAGGTATCGGCAAACTTGACATATTCGGCATAGTCCGGTGCAACGGCGGTTACCCTGGCCCCCCTGTAACGGGCCTCCGTGAAAAAATGGGCGTCCGGCGTACGGGTCATGGGCAGATTCGTCCCCCATACGATCAGATATGTGGATTCATACCAGTCGGCACTTTCCGGAACGTCGGTTTGCTCCCCCCAGATTTGAGGTGAAGCCGGTGGCAGATCACAGTACCAGTCGTAAAAGCTGATCATTGAGCCGCCGATCAGTGAAAGAAAGCGGGCACCCGATGCGTAGCACACCATCGACATGGCGGGAATCGGGGAGAATCCGAAAATTCGGTCCGGTCCGTATATCTTGATGGTGTAAATCAGGGAGGCTGCGATCAGCGTAGCGGCCTGCTCCCAGGTTGCTCTGACAAACCCGCCTTTTCCGCGATCTTTCTGAAACCGGTTGCGCTTTTCAGGATCATCCATAATGCTCGTCCAGGCGCTCACCGGATCCCGATGCAACTGCAGCGCGTTTTGCCACATTTCCATCAGGCTGGATCTGATCAGAGGGTATTTCAGTCGCACCGGGCTGTATGTGTACCACGAATAGGTGGCTCCCCGCGGACAACCGCGGGGTTCATGGTTCGGACAGCCTTCTCCGCTGTCGGGATAATCGGTGTTCTGAGTTTCCCAGACCAGAATGCCGTTTTTAACATAGACATCCCAGGAACAGGAGCCGGTACAGTTGACGCCATGGGTGGAGCGGACTTTCTTATCATACTGCCAGCGGCGCCGATAAAAATCTTCCCAACCCCGCTGACCGCAGCGGGCCTCGGCCCAATTATCCGCTGTTTTTTCTTCCTGGCACCCATCCTTTGTTCGTTTTGGCCGGAAAAAACGCAGTTTGTTTAAAATCGAGTCATTAGTCATAGGATATCTCCAGGATGTTTGGGGATACATTCAATCGGACAGGTTTTACTGGTAGCATTTATTACCGCCATACACTTTTTATCGTTCAGATCAGCCTTACTTTTTCAGTCTGCTTCACTTTTTTTCTTTGAAGTTTAGAATGTTTTTTTTCATGCGCGCGAAGGTATCTCGTCCGGTTTAATCCGGCAGAAAAGATGCTTACCCATTAAAATCCATACTCAAAACCATGGTCACAACTTGTATCTCTGCAGTTCTTAACCGCTTTAATGACCTTATCTGTCGTATCAACTCCAAGCACATCCATCTCCTGCATTTGCATTTGAAAAATCTGGGCAGCAAAGAATGCGTCTGCAAGGGCGTTATGCCGATAATATTGTTTAAGTCCATAAAAGTTCATCATCGCATCAAAACTCAAGTCCATATCTACGATTTTCCGCTTTTGCCTGAGCCAACGCTCAATCATAACAATGTCCAGATACTCCTTTTTAAATTTCACCCTAATCGTCCTGAAGTTTTTTTTGAGAAAACGATAGTCAAAATCAACTGAGTAACCTACCAGCACACCGTCAAGCATCTTGAGGATCTTGTCTGCGACATCCTCGAATACCGGGGCTTCAACAAGATCATCCTGACTTATCCCGTGGTATTTCATCGCGGCAAGACAATATCTCTTTGGTTTGATCAGCGTGTAGAAAGTATTGCGCACCTGGATTCTCATATGGCGGATCGGAATACAGGCAAAAGCGATCATTTCATCTTGATCAGGATTCAATCCTGTGGTCTCGACATCAATGGCACAAAATTTGGTAGCATATGTAAGCATTGCTGTATATCGATCATTCTATAACTGACTATATATTATGGTTCGTCGGATGTCATATTTTTTTATTAAAAATTCCTGAAATTCAGAAACGATCTTCAGTGATTCCTTCAGTATCAGCAAGTCGTTTTTTGCAAGCTCCTTTCCCTTTACTATATTATTTGGTTGAGATTGATTCAATGCCACCCGTGCTTGATGTCTGAGCCTTAAATCTTGCAAAAAACCGTAAGACTCTATCAGATCTTGGCACATTTGATTGCGGATAGTCATGTTTGCGCACAATAATTCCAATCTCTCCTTTGTATTGGTGGTTTCAAAAATCCCGCATTCTACGGCAAGAGCCCTTGCACCATTAACAATAGGATAAATGCCATAGATCTTGAGATCGATCCCCGCATGCAGACCTAATAACCCGAATATACCAATCGGAGGCTTTATTTCAATTGCATCCTGAGCCAGCAGCGTTAACGCTTCCTCAGTTACCATTGGTTTTAATGATTCAACCAGTTCATCATATAATGCCTTTTCTCCATCAACAGGCCTCATATCCAGAAACACGGAAAGGTATCGGATATGATCTGGAACAGGGTCGGAAAACCACTTTCTGAAATAGTCCTTCCAGACCGACAGGGGCTGGTTCCATTTCCAGTTTGATGCCATATAGTTTCCATGGCATTTGGGAAAGCCAATCTTTGCCAGTGACTCATTTACATCATTGGCCAATTCAGTCAGATTGCTTTTCCGGCAAATTAAGGCATTGTCTTGATCTGTTGCGATGATCTCTTCTTTTCTACCTGAACTGCCCATATTGATCCAAGCGAACTGATCATAGGAATGTCCATCAATCTGGAGCTTAATGACCTTGGCTACTACCGCATCATGAATAGAACAGAGCATCCGGGTCAAGTCGAAGAAATTCGGACCAGTCATTGCAATTTTGGAGATGGATAACCGAAGGGTGTCGAAGACTGTTTTTAATTCATCAATCGAAACAGCTTTATGAACTTTTCTGAACAGTTTAACTATGGAAAAAGACGGTTCCAAATGAATCTGAATGTCTTTCCTGGTGATGACGCCAAAGACTTTACCTTCTTTTGTGACAACAAGATGATCTATCCCCGAATCTATCATTATTGTAAAAGCATCAAAGATTGTCGCTCTGTCGGTAATGGTCTTAACAGGAGATGACATAAATTTGGTTACGCAGTCTGTTTTGTCTCCTTGTATGATGACCTTCTTTAAATCTTTGTGGGTGATGATGCCGATTGGGCATATGTTGTCGTCGATAACAACGATTGAACTGACTGAATTCCTTTCCATCTCGGAAACAGCGCCCGCTATGGTAAAAGTATTCTTGCATACAACCGGTTTTTTATAGATTATTCTCTCAACTTCCAGAACGAAGGATGCTTCCTCAACAATCTTGTTATCAGACGCTATGGTTTTAAATGAGC
>DAIEFO010000120.1 GCA_027325475.1 Desulfobacteraceae bacterium
CATATCCGGCGCATATATCCGCAGGCAGGCATCCGCAGGCTGTCGCTCATGTTTGATAACGCCCTGTCCCCACGCGGTCAGTCGCTGTCCATGCTCCTGAAGCAGGGGCAATCCGTGCGGCTTTTTGTGGATGAATTCCGGACGCCGCTATATGTCCATGCGGCTGCAGATGGCATTCTATCCACCATGAATCATGCGGGCGTGCTGCATCTTGGCGGCGCAGAGCGCGTCAGCCGCTATCAGTTCGGAATAATGGTTGCGACGGCAATCGGCGTATCCACACAGCTCATTGTTCCCTGTTTTCAAATAGATATCCCCATGCCGGCCCTCCGGCCTTTGGATGTGTCTCTTGATATCGGTTTTGCCCGGAGCCTGGGGTTTCAGCCGCCGGTGCTGTCGGATTGTTTTTCTCCTTGATATTTTTTGCATCCGGTGATGAAATACGCAGCGTTTGTGCTATAACGAACCCCTAAACAGACGCACTTTACAACAGAATGAAAATCATCTCGGCTATTCTGAATATCCTTCTTCTTGTGGCAGCCGTTCTCATGATGATGGAAAGAGGGCTGCCGTCCATTCATGACCATTATTTTTTCCTGTCTGTGATGATGGTGGCGGCCCCGTCGGTTACCCTGCTGACAGCGGTGTTCTCGACATCAGCGTCGCTGGTGTCCTTGTATTTCAAACAAAAAACTGCGGAAGCAAAAAAGCGCATCGCCGAAATCGAAAAAGAAACCCGGACGCTTTCTCAGCAGTAACCAATCACTTGATGTCCATATCAGAAAGGATCCTTCAGACATATGACTACCGACCCCAACAAAATCATTTACTCGATGATCGGCGTCAGTAAATTTTATCAAAAAAAGCCTGTTCTCAAAGATATTTATCTGTCTTACTTTTACGGCGCCAAGATCGGCGTTCTGGGGTTGAACGGTTCCGGGAAAAGCACACTGCTGAAAATTCTGGCGGGTGTGGATACGGAATTTAACGGTAAAACCATTCTTACTCCCGGTCACACCATCGGATATCTGGCGCAGGAACCCCAACTGGATCCCGAAAAAACGGTTCGAGAGATGGTGGAGCAGGGCGTTCAGTCCACAGTGGATCTGCTCCATGAGTTCAATCAGATCAACGAAAAGTTTGCAGAACCCATGTCGGATGACGAGATGAACCGCCTGATCGAACGCCAGGCCGAAGTACAGGAGCGTCTGGATGCTCTGGACGCCTGGGATCTGGATTCCCGCCTTGAAATGGCGATGGACGCCCTGCGATGTCCGCCGGGCGATGCCCGCGTGTCGGTGCTGTCCGGAGGCGAAAAGCGCCGGGTGGCGCTGTGCAGGCTGCTGCTTCAAAAACCGGATATTCTGTTGCTGGACGAACCCACCAACCATCTGGACGCGGAAACCGTCAGCTGGCTTGAGCAACACCTTCAGCGGTATGAAGGAACCGTTATTGCCGTCACCCATGATCGATATTTTCTGGATAATGTGGGTGGATGGATTCTTGAACTGGACCGTGGAGAAGGCATCCCATGGAAAGGAAACTACTCGTCCTGGCTGGAGCAAAAGCAGCAGCGCCTGAAAGTGGAGGAAAAATCCGAGACCGAGCGCCAGAAAACGCTTCAGCGGGAACTGGAATGGATCCGCATGTCTCCCAAAGGCAGGCAGGCCAAATCCAAAGCCCGTATCAACAGCTACGAAACCTTGCTGAGACAGGATACCGAGGCCCAGATCAAAGAACTTGAAATTTATATTCCGCCCGGCCCCCGGCTGGGAGATGTGGTCATTCAGGCCGAAGCGGTTTCTAAATCCTACGACGGCAAGCTTCTGATGGAAAATATGACGTTTTCATTGCCGCCGGGCGGTATCGTGGGGGTTATCGGGCCGAATGGTGCAGGAAAAACCACCCTTTTTCGCATGATCACCGGTCAGGACACTCCTGATTCCGGAAGCATCCGCACCGGTCAGACAGTGCAACTGGCCTATGTGGATCAGACACGGGAAGCGCTGGATCCTTCTAAAACCATCTGGGAGGCCATCTCTGAGGGGAAGGATACGATCGAACTGGGAACCCGCCAGGTGAGCTCCCGCGCCTATGTGGCCCGGTTCAATCTTTCGGGTGCGGATCAGCAAAAGAAAGTGGGCGCGCTTTCCGGCGGCGAGCGCAACCGGGTGCATCTGGCGCTGATATTGAAACAGTCCGCCAACGTGCTGCTGCTCGATGAACCCACCAACGATCTGGATGTCAACACATTGAGGGCGCTGGAAGATGCGCTGGAAAATTTCGCCGGGTGCGCGGTGGTCATCAGTCACGACCGCTGGTTTCTGGATCGCATCGCCACTCATATCCTGGCTTTTGAAGGCGACAGCAAGGTGGTCTGGTACGAAGGCAATTATTCCGATTATGAAGCCGACCGGAAAGTCAGACTCGGCATTGCGGCGGATCAGCCTCACCGCATCCGCTACCGGCAGTTGACGCGGCAATGATGATGAACTTGCAGGGAAAGGCGCCTGTCACCAGAGCGGCTGAGTCATTTAAATCCGTCGTATGCCGGAGGACATTTTACACCGTTGAAGGAGGTATAACATGACAGATTTCATAAAGATTCTCAAAGAACGAAGAAGCGTCCGGAAGTATGAGCAAAAGGACATCCCGCAGGATATTCTGGAGCAGGTTCTTGAAGCGATACGGTTGTCGCAGTCCTGGGCCAACACCCAGTGCTGGGAAGTGGTGGTTGTTACGGATCCGGGGGTCAAGGCAAAGCTTCAGGAAACCATCGCTCCCAAGAATCCGGCGACCAAAGCCATTGTCGGTGCGCCGGTGGTGCTGGGTCTTTGCGCTAAACTAAATGTTTCAGGATGTTATGATGGAAAGGTAACCACCAAATTCGGTGACTGGTTTATGTTCGATCTGGGAATTGCCACTCAGAGTCTGTGCCTGGCTGCTCACAGTCTTGGACTTGGTACAGTGGTCGTTGGACTTTTTGATCATGATCGCGCCAAGGCCGTTCTGAAGGTTCCGGAGGGGTATGAACTGGTAACGCTGATACCGCTCGGATATCCGGCCAAAATTTCTTCTCCACCGCCCCGAAAGGACGTTCAAACCTTTGTCCATCGTAACAGCTTTTCATAAACAGCCGTGACGTGCAAGATAACAGGGAGCTGAAAAGAGGGTCCATGCAGGAATCATCTGAACTCAGAGAACACCTTCAGACCAGGAAAAGGGTTATTGCCATTGTCACGTCCCTGGTGGTCGGAACATTGCTGATGATCGCCAAGTTTTATGTGTATCAAATCACCTTGTCAGCGGCGATTCTCTCTGATGCGCTGGAATCCATCATCAATGTGGTGGCCAGCGCATTTGCCCTGGGCAGCATTCTGATGGCCGCTATACCGCCGGATAAAAACCATCCCTATGGTCATGGTAAGATAGAATATTTTTCGGCGGGATTTGAAGGTGCGCTGATCATGCTGGCGGCCGTAGGTATTTTTAAAAGCGGATGGCCCAGAATTTTTGAACCGACGCCGCTTCCCAACCTGCAGGAAGGTCTCTGGCTTCTGCTGGGAACCAGCGTCGTCAATATGGCGCTGGGGCTGAGCCTTATGCGTATCGGCAGCAAAAACAAGTCATTGACGCTGGTGGCGGATGGCAAGCATATTCTGACCGATGTCTATACGTCGGCGGGAGTGATCGTCGGGCTGTTCATGGTCAATCTGACGCAATGGTACTGGCTGGACGGCGCCATTGCTTGTCTGGTCGGCGTCAACATTCTTTATACGGGCGGAACGTTGCTCCATCAGTCTTTTGCAGGACTGATGAACGCCTCGGATCCGAAGCTGCTTGAGGAAATCTGTGATATTCTGATCAAAAACCGCAAGGATACCTGGATCGATGTCCATCAGCTCCGCGCCTGGAGCTCCGGAAATCTCATCCATATCGATTTTCACCTGATTCTTCCCCGCAGTTTTTCTCTGGAAGAAGCGCATCTGGAATCCAAAACGCTGGAGAAAGTTTTAACGGATCATTTCGAAGGCTTCGCCAGCGTCCTGATTCATATGGACCCCTGCATCGCTTCGGATTGTCCGATCTGCGCCGGGTATCTGTGCCAGGATCGCACCTTGCCCCTTCAGAAGCAAAATGCCTGGACCGTTGAGACGGCGACTATGAAAGGCTGGAGTGGAGACGGAGACCGGTTCGGCGTCTGCGTGGCTACGCCACCGTGATATGCTCCGCACCGGCGGTTACTTCTCCGATAATGGCGGCATGAGATACGCCGCCGTCTAAAAGCCGCTGCAGCAGCCGATCGGCCTGAGCGTCGGGAATGCTGATGAGCAGCCCTCCCGATGTCTGCGGGTCAAAGCAGATATCCTGCACAATCCTGTCCACACCGGAACTGAGTGTCACCATGGATTCCCGGAATTCGCGGTTTTTGTAAGCGCCGGCAGGTATCAGCCCGATGGCGGCGTATTCGCGGGCTTCCGGAATCATGGGCAGACGGTCTGCATGAATCGTCATGCCGCATCCGGAATCGACAACCATTTCCGCTAAATGGCCGATGAGGCCAAAGCCTGTGATATCCGTACAGGCGCTGACGGCAAATGCACTCATTATCTCTGCGGCGCATCGGTTGAGTGTTGTCATCAGGGTGATGGCATCCTGTATGACAGATTCGGACGCCAGGCCGCCCTTGATGGCGGTATTGACGATGCCGATCCCCAGCGGTTTGGTTAAAATCAGGCGATCACCGGGTTTTATGTTTTTTTTCGTCAGGATCCGTTTAGGGTGGATGAATCCTGTCACTGAAAGACCGTATTTCAGCTCGCTGTCTTCAACACTGTGTCCTCCCACCAGTACCACCTGGGCTTCGCTGATCTTGTTCAGCCCGCCCAGAATAATCTGACGCAATACGCCGATTTCCATGGTTTTGAGGGGAAACCCCACCAGATTCATGGCGGTTTTGGGAGTTCCTCCCATAGCGTAGATATCACTCAACGCATTGGCTGCGGCGATCTGACCGAACGCATACGGGTCATCCACAACCGGCGTAAAAAAATCGACGGTCTGAATGAGCGCCAGGTCGTCTGAGATTTTATAGACGCCCGCATCGTCAGCGCGATCCAGCCCTACCAGCACATTGGCATTTGTCGGAAATACAATGCCGCACAACGCTTTCTCCAGGTCCCCCGGAGGCAGTTTGGACGCTCAGCCGGCGCCCTTCACCGTTTCGGTGAGTCTGGGAGCGCGATGATCTGTGTCTGTATTCATGGGGAGCCGTCCTCTGTTTATAATTGATTTTTCTGCTTTTGCCGTCCTGCATGCGATACTTTTGTAATCTATTATCAGTTTGAAAAAATGTACAGAAGAAAAAATCCTAAAGCAAATTCGCTGCCACTTTCAGGCCCTGCTGAAGCTGTTGACAGGCTCTTCTAAAATCCGTAACCTGAAGATCATCAAAGGACTTCATCATATCTCATTTAACAATGACGGTTTCGTAAAAAGTCCGCATGCTGCGTTGCGCTGCATCCTTCGTCATTGCAGCGTACCACAAGTACGCTTCATTCCTCAGGCTTTGCGCGCCTTGCCTGCGAATATTTTACGAAGCCATCAACAATACAGGTAGAAGACGTATGACTCAAAAAAACGTATATCCCATTTTATCTGCGGAAGAAGCCGTTTCGTCTATCCGGCACGGCTCAACTGTGGCGTTCAGCGGCTTTTCGCCAGCCGGCGCAGCGAAAGCGGTTCCGGCGGCGCTGGCAAAGTTTGCCAAACAGGAACATGCTGCCGGCAGACCCTATAAATTGAGAGTTCTTACAGGCGCATCGAGTGGGAAAAGTGTGGACGGCGAACTGGCGATGGCCAACGCTGTTTCCTGGCGGGCGCCCTATCAGGGCGAGCCTCTGCTAAGGAAGCAGATCAACCGCCAGGAAGTGGAATATGTGGATATGCACCTTTCCCATGTTCCGCAAATGCTGGCTTACGGCTTTCTGGGCAAGATCGATGTTTCTGTCGTGGAAGCCACGGAAATCACCGCAGACGGCAGGGTGTATCTGACCTCATCGATCGGCGCTTCCCCCACCTTTCTGAAATATGCCGAAAAAGTTATCGTCGAGATCAACCTGCAACATTCTCCCAGACTTCGCGAGCTGGCGGATATTGTGGTCGTATCGCCGCCGCCGCATCGTGATCCCATTCTTATTCATGACGCCATGACCCGCATCGGAGTTTCCTATGCGGTGGTCAATCCTGACAAGGTGCTGGGCATTGTCATCAACGACGAACCCGATCATGTCGGCGAATTCCCGCCGCCGGATGCCGGAAGCCAGCAGATTGCAGGGCATCTGGTGGAATTTTTGCTGAACGAGATGAAGGTCGGCAGAGTTCCGAGCACGTTGCTGCCGCTTCAGGCCGGTGTCGGCAGTGTTGCCAACGGGGTGATGGCGGCGCTCGGCGCGCATCCGGATATTCCGCCATTTTACATGTATTCTGAAGTATGTCAGGATGCCATGGTGGATATCATGGCCGGCGGAAAACTTCTGGGCGCCAGTGCTACGGGGCTTTCGATATCCTGGCCCAAATTGCAGCAGATTGTCGGCAACATGGATTATTTTGCCGGCAGGATTGTGCTGCGTCCGCAGGAAATTTCCAACCACCCCGGCATCATCCGGAGACTTGGCGTGATTGCCATCAATACGGCGATCGAGGCGGACATCTATGGCAACGTCAATTCGACCCACATTTATGGCATGGATGTGATGAAC
>DAIEFO010000121.1 GCA_027325475.1 Desulfobacteraceae bacterium
GCTTTCCCGTTCTTCCTCCGTGCCGTGAGTCGCACTGGTGCGCACGGATTTGCCGGTCCGCACCGCTTCATCGAGTTTCCCCCACGAAGGCACCAGATGGTGATGATGTTTGATCATATAACCGATGTAATCGGGAGATGTCCGGGAAAGAAACCGTACTGCTCCCGGAACCCCTGTATAAAGGCTCCCGGATTTTTCAAGAAGATGCATGGCAGTCATCGCGTTAAGCAGCATGGCTGTTCCCCGTGCATCCGCATGAATCTTTTCTGCAACCGCCTCCGCCGAAAGATGATCTTCCCCGATCACTGTAAACACATCCAGTTCCACAGCCGCGTGAAGCGCGCAAATTTTCCAGTATCCCCCGGATAACTCCAGCAGCATTTCCGGATTCCATTCTGTGTGTGTCATGATGTGCCCCCCTTCTTCATATTTCACATTTTTTTCACGGCCATTGAGGATTGACAGCTTTGCAAAAATTTCGCTGGCAAGTCGTGAGAATCCTTAGTAATAAAGCGCACTTATCGTACGCTGCAATGACAAAGGATGCGGCGCAACGCGCGCATGCGGACTTTTTACGAAGCCGTCAAGGTTAAATAGTAAAGTTATGCGATAAAGTCAATAAAGGGAACCCGACAGACGGGGAAAGGCGGCTGTCCGAACGATTTACAAACCCCGCCCCGGATTCAGGAGCATCTTGCTTTTATATTATTGACTAAAGCGGCCTCATCTGTTTTAGTGCCGCAGATTAGAACGGCTTCGTCACACATATACACGCAAAATCTTTTATTGAATATCGGGATGAAACATCACACATGCTGCGTATTTTTCGAAATGATCTGCTGAACCCTGATCAGTTTGTCGTCACGCTGGAGCTGATACCCGGCCGGGAACATGGCGGGAAATCAGTGGAAACCGTTATCCGGATTGCTAAGGACGCTTTTTCAGACGGCCGTATTTCCGCTGTCTCCATGACAGATAACCCCGGAGGTAATCCGTCTTTAAGCCCCGATGTATTGGGATCCGAAATTTTTAAACTTGGCATGGACGTTATCGTTCATTTTACCTGCCGGGACATGAACCGTGTCGGACTTGAAAGCCGTGCGCTCCAACTGGCCATGATGGGTATGAAAAACATCCTGGCGCTCACCGGTGACTACGCCGGTCAGGGCTTTGCGGGTCAGGGGGCGCCGGTCTTCGATCTGGATTCTGTCAACCTTCAATGCCTGATGGCCATGCTGAATGAGCGCATCACGGCCGCAGGAGATCCGGACGAGTTTATCTGCGGCTGCGCGGTGTCGCCGTTCAAATATACCGAAGCCGAAAGCTTCGCCCAATACGCCAAACTCTGCCGCAAAGTCAATGCCGGCGCACAGTTTATCATTACACAATTAGGCTATGACGCCCGGAAATTTCTGGAACTCAGACAGATGCAAAAACTCTTGGGCATCGACCTGCCGGTACTGGGTTCGGTATATATCCTGACACCCGGCGTCGCCAGAGTGATGAATCAGGGAAAGGTTCCCGGCGCCATCGTAACGGACGCGCTTCTGAAAGTGGTGCAGGATGAATGGCGTGTTCCGGAAAAAGGCCGGGCCGCAGGCATTGAACGGGCCGCCCGTCTGGGAGTTGTCCTTAAAGGGCTGGGATATCGAGGAATTCATATCGGCGGAATTCACAAGCACTTTGAGCCTGCAGCCCGAATTCTGGATCGGATGCAACAAATTGAACATCAGTGGCAGGATTTTTTGATAGACTTTGATTTTCCGGTTCCAAATGGATTCTACGCATTTTCAAATCATCAGCTTGCTACTTCAATGCCCAACAACTATGGACAACGACCGGTCTCTATTCCTTTCTGGGATAAATGTCACTATCATATGATGGACCTGGCCCACAGACTTTTTTTCAATTCCGATGTTCTGCTGGCCCCCCTTTATCAATATTTGAGCAGGCAAATTGACAGTAACAGATCAGAACGCATGCTGCTGCACCTGATCGAAAACGTCGGAAAACAACTCATGCTGGGTTGCCGTCAGTGCGGCGACTGTGCAATTCAACATGTGGCGTTTCAATGTCCGGAATCCGGATGTCCGAAGCATATCCGTAACGGCGCCTGCGGCGGCAGCCGGAACGGACGCTGTGAAGTACATCCGGACAGGTGGTGCATATGGCGCCAGGCCTACCGGCGTTTATCCAGTGTAAAAAAGACTGAAGAAATGATGGCGGGTTGCATCCCTCCGAGGCGGTGGGAACTTGACCATACTTCCTCCTGGCTGAACTTTCATCTCGGGAGGGACCATCAAACCGCATCGGAAGATTTTGCCCGTTTCTGTTCATCAAAAACTTCCTGCGGGCGTCCTCCTTCGTAATATAGGCATTCAGAAAATTCATTTCGCAAGGCAGCAGAGAGGAGATAATACTGAGTATATCTCCGACCGATACCGCCGCGAAATTATTTTTCTGAATGCCTATAGGTGAGCTATTTTTCCGACCAGTCGGGCTGACGCTTTTGCAAGAAGGCGGACACGCCTTCTTTGGCATCATCGGTACTGCACAGACGGGCAAAGGCTTCGTTCATAAAGTCGAAAGCCTTGTGGTAATCCATATCTTCGGCGATATAAAACGATTTTTTAGCAATCTGAACAGCGATGGGACTTTTTTGGGCCAGCACGGCAGCCCAGTTTTGCGTTTCCCTATCCAGATCCTCCTTGGCGACAACCTTGTTGATCAGCCCCAGTTCCAAAGCCCGTGAGGCTGGAATGAGGTCGCCATAAAGCAATAATTCCATGGATCGCTTTCTGCCAATGGATCGAGATATCGGGACAACCGGCCCAACGCAGTTCAATCCCACATTGATGGCGGTCAATCCCATTCTGGCGCTGTCGGCGGCAACCGCCAGATCGCATGCCGCCATCAGCCCCGCTCCATTGGCCGCCGCGACACCATGAACCTGAGCGATTACCGGTTTTTTCATTTTGCTGATAGCGACCAGCGGAGACTCCATCAGCTCTATCCAGCTCCGGTATTCATGGGCGGATTTGCCGTAGAGTTCATTGACGTCGATTCCGGCGCAAAAAGCCTTGCCGCTTCCCTTGATGATGATCACTCGAACCCGGTTGTCAGCTTCCATATCCGCAAGCGCCTGAAAAAGGTCCGTTGCCATCTGGGTCGTAAAGGTATTGAGTTGCTCTGGACAATTGAGTGTAAGGGTGCCTACATAATTGTCGCCGACTTCCATGATAACTGTCTGATACGCCATTGGGTCTCCTTGATATTTTAAAGGTTAATATGGATGCCCTCGTAAAAAATCGGTTCTTGCCTGATTTTACAGCATCAACAAATTGAATTTACAAGAAATAAAACCTATAATTTTGCTTTTTACGAGTTCGTCAATAGTAGCGACTTCGTAAAAAGCCGTCAAGACTGATGCCATTGTAAAAAGTCGATTTTGGGACGGCTTTGTAAAAAGTTCGCAGGCAAGGCGCGCAAATCCGCAAGGAGTGAGGCGTACTTTTGGGTACGCCGCAACGACAAAGGATGCAGCGCAACGCAGCATCCGGACTTTTTACGAAGTCGTCAAATATAGTGGCTCATAAATTTATTTTGCTTGACAGTCCACTGCTGTTTGTTTTAAACGAGTCAATCATCGTCATTAATATGGTCTAACCCATTGTTTCAAAGATTAAAAATGTGAAATGACCACAATTTTTAATGAATGTCCTCGCATCTATGGAAATCGGACGTGATCAAGCTGATTACGAATCGTTTCTGTATTGAAAAGGAGATTGACGTGAAAAGAAAAGTACTGATGAGGATTTGTTTGTGCTTTGCCGTACTGTTCTTTTCAGTTGATACATTTGCTGTAACAGCAACATCTTCTTTGCCTACTCCCAACATCAAAGCCAATGGGCAGGATGGCTCGATTACGGTTTTATCCGGAACGCCTGTTTCTATCTCAGCCAGCCTCAATCCCGGAAACGAAAACGGGAAGCTCGCTGATTGGTGGCTTGCTTGCAGCTCTCCTTTTGGATGGTATTCTCTCAATTCAAATGGATGGACTTCGGGGATCAACTTGTTGGCTCAATACCCATTGTTCAGTGTTTCCCCTGTGGAGATATATTCAGCATCGCTTTCTGCAGGAGACTACGCATTTTACTTCCTTGTTGATATGAGCCCTGACGACATTGTAAATTCGCCATATTATTACGATTTTGTCCAAGTACATGTCACATCAGATCCGCAGGTTCTTGCACGGGTCGAAGTACCGGGAAAACTTCAAGAGCTTAATTTGCCGGTGTATGCGGGGCTTGTGGATGGGGCCGGGGTTTACTACGCCCTGGCTATTGCAACCAGGGCCCAGTTGAACGCCGCTGGAGTCACCTATCGGGTGATTGACGAGTGCCCCTCCAATACGGACTATCTGCTCGCGTCATCGGAAAACCCCGATGACTATGCGGAAGCAGCAAAGGTAGCCAATATACTTTACAATGACGGCCGCTGGATCATCGTGCGGGATAGTGGCGCTGTGGATGAAATACTTGCTGACATCGGCTTTGATCTGAAGCTGATGAGTGATGAGCCGATCAGCCTGGTATCGGCGGATACTGATGAAGCCAGGCTGATCGATAGCGCCGCGCCTGTCCAGCTTTCGGGCGTCAGCGAAATGATCGGCAAGGTAAAACAGGAGACAGTCACCACATATATATCTCAATTGAGTGGTGCATCTAATGTAACGGTCGATGGCGATCTTTATACCATTGAGACCCGCAATACCGACTCCGGAACGCCGATTCAAAAAGCTACGCAGTATATTCTTGATAATCTGAAGAAGGAAGGGATAACTGTCTCGACCCATGACTGGACGTGGGAAGATAGGCATAAAGGGCGCAATATCATCGGAGAGTTAAAGGGGAATGGAAGCTCGGGTGAGATCGTCATCATGATTGCTCATCTGGACAGCATTTCCAGTAAACTTGCCGCACCCGGCGCAGACGATGATGCCAGCGGCTGCGCGGCGCTTCTGACAGCTGCCGATATCATGAGAAAATACTCGTTTCAACGTACCATCAGATTCATCTTTACCACTGGAGAGGAACAGGGAACCCTCGGCAGCCAGGCATATGTCAAGAGCATCAAGGGGCAGACAATTTATGCGGTCTTGAATCTTGATATGATAGGGTTCAGCACCAGCGGACTCACACCACCGGTCCAGAACGTTAAAACGAGGAATGAAAAGGACAAAGGAAATACGGCGGATATGGTCATCGCCAATCTTTACAAAGATGTCGTGACGTTGTACGGACTGGACACCAGTCTGAATGTCAAAATCATTCAGGACAGTGATGTAAATGGCGACCAATCGTCTTTCTGGGGGGACTCAAATATCCGCACAGCCTGGGTCATAGAGGATGATTATGGCAACTTTAACAAAGATAATATGCACACTGAAGATGACACATTAAAAACATTGAACATGTCCTATTGCACCAATCAGATAAAGGCTACGCTTGCCACTGTGGCACACGTAGCTGGCCTTATAGGCTCTAAAATCTCATCTTCCGAAAAATAATTTATACCAAAGGAAGCATAAGCCTGATATAAACCGTCGACATAGTCGTTTGTGATATCGGTGTAAACCAAAGAATCCTTGAGGTGGATGAATAGACAGTATTGCTGTGCAGCATTACCGATAAGATGATAATGACTTTCAGAATACATGGCTTCATGCCACTGATTCCCTAATATTAGAATTTAATACCTGTAATAACACATTATTATTTGGCATCTAATTAAAAAAGGAAAGAAAAATGAAGTATTTTCTGTTAATCATGGCATGTGCGTTGGTACTGTCCTTTTCAGAACTAACAATGGCAGCAGATGAATCGAAACCGGCAGTGACTTTGGCATCATCCGATGCGAACGACATCAAATGGATAGCTAAGTGCATGGAAGATAACAAGGATCAGGGGCAGTCGGCTGAAGTGGTAAGGAAATACTGTGAGTGCATGACCTCAAAAATGGACGAAAGCGAAACGCAGTCCGTCACTCAGTGGGAAAAGACTCATCCAAAGGAACGAAAAGAGTGTGATGAAATAGCGGGTTGGAAGTAAACTGAAATCCGTGGCGCTATCATTGCTTGTGAGCCTAAGATGCAGTATCGCCTATTGAAATGTGAGGCACACTCGCCAATTTGCCGGGGTGCGGTGAATGGGTTAGACCTTGACGCCTCACTGGTTCCTAAAAGTACACATGCGGCGGCTATCTTCCCGGATAGCCCCCAGTCCGCGATAACGCCGGGGCAGGGGGCGGTGTTCTATCAGGAAGGCATGGTCCTGGGCGGCGGAGAGATCGAACCGCCGCGACCGTAATGGACTTTTTACAGCTTCACCCGAGTTTGCCCCGTTCCCGTGCGATGTTGATGTAGGTTTCCATGGTGTTGGCCGGAGGTGTCCAGCGATCTTCAGGGGCTTTTTCAACCAGATGAACCGCGTCGAAGTTGCAGGCCGCTACGCAGAGTCCGCAACCGATGCAGCGCTCTTTCTTGACATGGGCGACATCTTCGACAACGATGGCCTTCATCTGACAGCGTTCTTCACACATGCCGCATCCCGTGCAGTTATCGGCATTAACGTCGGCATAATAGCTGGTGTTCACCGCCTTGGCCGGTTCGTCCAGCTTATTCAGGTTTTTGAGTATCTGGCAGCAACAGCCGCAGCACATGCAGATGTTGGTGGGTTTCTGGGAATTGCCGGG
>DAIEFO010000122.1 GCA_027325475.1 Desulfobacteraceae bacterium
CCATCGGCGAGAACAATGGGCCCTACAACGTCATCAGCCACACCCTTAACAGCTCGCTGACGCCCCATGCCTGCGCATCGCAGCCTCTGGGCGTATGCGGATCATTTCCGTCCAGGATTTCCGGAACATGGCCCAGGCACCCGGAGTGTATCCACGGCAGACCGCTGAACAGCCAGGAGCGGACGATGGCTTTTTCCTGGCTGCCATACACCTTGAGCCAGGCTTCGCCATAGGATGGAAAGAGCCATGTCCAGGCGGTACCGTTATGATAGGCGGGTTTTCGTCGGGTATCTTCGTCTCCGGTATAACGACCCTGATAGGGATGATACGGGTCATTGATGAGCTGCCCATTACGCCGTATCTCGAGAGGCCGTTTGACGGGTCGGTCTGCAAGACTTCGGATGGCGCCAGGGATCAGCAGCTCCGCACAGGCGTCGAGAATTTTTTTACAGACCGCACTGTCGTTAACAAGCCCCAGGGTAATGGCCAGAAGCTGATTGGGCCTGAGTGCATCATCCTTTTCGGCTTTTCGGGCTGAAATTCCCGGTGACGCATACAGACAGTCTGATAAAAAGCCTTCTTCCTGAAGCACAAAAAGATCCGTCACCGACCGCCGGACTTTCTCGGCCAGTTGTTGCCATGCTGCCCGTTTTTTCGGTGCGTCATGACGGGATAACAGCGAAAGCGCGGCAAACCACAGCGCCTGTATTTCGATGGGATATCCTTCCCGCGGAGTCCCCGCCGGGTGGTTGGTATCCATCCAACTGTAATGAGCAGGGCTGAAGACAAGCCCGGAGTCTGTATCCACCCGAATACCGTTGAGGGTTCCCGACACGTACGACTGCCCGATCGACACCAGAATCTCACGAAGGGTTCTCTCGCCGCAAGCTGCGTCCAAAAAGCTGCAATTACCTTCGGCCAGCATCAGGTCGTGGCATGCCGTAAAAAACCACAGTGGCGCATCGGAGGTATCCCGGTTGCCGGCGTCATTGCCACAGATCATGTTGGGAAGCGTTCCCCGATGTTCGAACCTGCCGAACTGAATCAGCACATCCCGGGTTTCCTGGTGAAGACCGGCTGCCGCCATTCCCCGCGCCACAATCAGCGCATCACGACCCCAGTCCAGAAACCACGGATATCCGGCGATTACGGACTTGAGATCGCCGCGACGGACAATATAGGCTGTCAGAGCGCCTTTGAGCTGATCCGCAAAAGATAACCGGACAGGTGCAGCGAAAAAGCCCTCGATATCAGAGACAGACATATTTGACGGCGGCGCCTCTGGAGGCGCGTCACCGGAGGATGTGACCTCAGCCGTCAGTTCCGCATGACCACCGCCGTTCAGGGATATGGAGATATAGCCGGGACTGAATAAATCGGAATCCGGATCCAGCCCCCGTTCAGCCTCGAGAGAGCGGTGCACCATGTATTGCCATTCCGGTTCAGGATGATATTGCCCCGTGGACAGCCGGACATGCAGGTGATGAGAGGCGTCCGGATGGAATACAAATCCATCCGCTCTGGCGGTGACGCTGTTTCTGAAAAGCGTTTCAGGCCCCAGATATGCCTTGGTGGTATCGTGAAAGCAGCGATTCTCGATGTCCGGGCGAAAAATCAGTTGAATGGGTTTGTCGTCCGGAAGCGTGGAGAGCCCACGCCCTGATGAATGGCGGAACCAGATCATCCGGATTCTGTTTTCCCGGGAATCCAGCATGATCCCCGCGATCAGCACCACATGTTCTCCCTGACCTGTAGAAGCCCGGAATCGCCAGAATCCCCACCGGTCGGTCAAAACAAAGGCATCGAAACAGTCCATGCAGATTTCCGTGGAATAGCCCTGGTAAACACTCCAGGCCCGGATACGGGTCAGCATGATCCAGCGGTTTTCCGGAATGGACGGATGCAGATTGGCTGCCAGAAGCGCATCATAACGGCTGGTTAAATGGCCCCACGCAATCGGCGCCCGGAGCATGGCGCCCCTGTCGTTCGTGGATAAAAACAGCGGCGGAACGCCATTATCTTCAAAGCGGGAGAAATAATTGGGCAGATATGGCGCTGGTTCGGGTTGAGACAAAATCCGCAGGGGGGCCGTCTCATGCGCACAACGATCCGCCAGATATACCGACAGCTTCAACTGACAGGTATATGAAACATCCGGAACGGACAGCGGTGTAAACAGCGTAAAATGCCCGCCGTCCGCCCCCTCGAAACTCTGCTCCTGGCGCAGCGTTTGATTCTGGCTGATAATATCGGCGTGAAGCGGCGCAGGAGAGCAGATCAACAGAAAGTGATCCGGCGGTATCATGACATGCCGGCGGATATCCTGCGGCCATGTCCAGCGTACCACATGAACAGCGCTCTTTTGCGGATTCAATGACTGACAACAGGCGGCAGGATCAGTGAGCAGAAGGGTGATGGCCTCATCCACATTCAGATTCCCCACATCCTGACACGGGTGAAAAATCTGCCAGATATCCAGAATTTTTGCCTGCAACTGCTGGCGTTTCAGCCGGTCAGGAAAAATAAAAGCGGCTGTGAGCGCCTCCTGAAGGCGGTGAATATCCGCAATATCATCCGTCAGGCATACCACCTGAGCGGGATTCAATTCGAGAGAATGAACATCACTGGACCCGGAAAGTCTGACAGGAGCGCCCGTCAACAGATCCCATACGTCTGTTTGCACATATTGCGGCGTCCATCGGGCTGTAACGGAATGCTGATCATCCAGATTGACCGCCACCACCAGTTTTTTCCGGGAAGGCTCGTGAAACCGAAGCAGGACTGCATGATTTCCGGAACCTGTCTGAATCATCTGAATACGGGCATGATCATGAAACGCCGGATGGATTTTAAGCAGCGCGGTCAGACGCCGAATGGCGTCGATCTGATGGTGGTCTGCACCCCAGTTCAGAGAAGGTGACGCATGAACATCAATTTTTTCCGTAGCCAGCCACTCGACCCCATTGGCGAAGCCAAAACCGCCCTGCTGCGAAAACAGCGCGCACAGCGCTGTGCGCATTTTGGCGAACGGAATGGAGCGGGCGGCAAGCCGGCTGTTGTCGTGCGTTTCCGCAAAGTGCACCAGAAGACCGTCTTCACGGGAGATCGCGTCGGCGCCAGGCAGATAGCTCTCGATCTGACTGCGGTCATAGTTCTGAAAAAGTTCGGAATAGGCCCAGTCAAAACCGGCCTTGCTCAGAATATCGCGCATCACGGATATTTTGCCGCCCAGCCCTTCCAGAAAAAAAACCGTGTCCGGATACTGGTTACGAACAAGGGCTACCATATACCGCCATGCCTGCACCGGAATCATATAGCCGGCGTCGCACCGGAAGCCGTCCACCCCTCTGCGGCGCCAGGTCAGAAAGACATCGGCCATATAGGTCCAGAGATCGGTATGGGTATAATCCAGCCGGGTCAGGTCTTCCCACTGAACTCCCCATGCGCCGGGAACTTCAATACGGCCATCCGTATCGCGCACCAGCCACTCCGGATGGGTGTCATGAAGGGTAGCCGCCCATCCGGTATGATTGGGAGCAATATCGATGATGATTTTGGCATTTCGGGCGTGAACCGCATCCACCAGCTCGATAAACTGCTCCAGCGGCGTGGCTTTGGGATCAAACTGCGCCAGAGCCGGATCGACACTGGTGAAACTTAAGGCCGCATAGGGGCTTCCGAATCGCCCCATGCGGGCGTATGTGGTCGGCGTCGGGTGAATCGGCAACAGATGCAGAAACCGGCATCCCAGTGTCCGGATGATAAAATCCAGTTCCGGAATCAGATCCCGGAATGTTCCGGATTGAGGGATGACGGTGTATCCAGCATTATCGAGCTGACCTGCACAACCGGCTTCATCCGGCGTCGGCGCTGCTTTCCCTGCCTTGTTGGGGCCGAATTGCCGTACGAACGCATTATAGATGATATTGGCGCAGCAGTTGTCCGCAGCACTGATGTTTAATACGGTGTTGTCGCCTTCCGGCCATTCGGGATCCGATGCGCCTTGCTCGAGGAAAAAACATTTGGCCTCTGCATGACCGACCTCAGTCAACGGCAGGCGGATCTGGAATAACCGGTCGTGAATCCGGCGCATGGGAATGTCAAACCAGTCTTCCCCCAGCACCGGCGTCTTCCGCTCGACAGCCGCGATGATTTCCCTGCGGCTGGTAGCAAGGTGGCCGATATTGGTGCGAATCCAGGCCGTTCCCTTCAGCGGAGAGTCCAGCGACAGGGAAAATGTTTGAATATCCCCCCGATGCAGAACCATATGCGCCCCAGGACATGGTGTCTGCTGCAGGCGAGCCGATACGGTCATGAAGCGGTTACCGTCAGGACATTGTTGGCGGTGCCGAAACTGTTACGGCATATCTGGCTGTTCTGGGGATCTATCTGCCAGTCACCATCCACCATAAATTTATATTCATAACGGCCGGCGCTCAGCATGAGACTTTTTTCCCAAACACCTTTCTTGTTTTTTTTGAGCAGATGAGAGGTAACATTCCAGTTGTTGAAATCTCCGGTAACTGCTACCTGAAGCGCCTCGGCGGCATCCAGGGTAAACGTGATTTTTTGTTTTTTGTTTTTGGACTTCGATGCTGTCATGAGAAACCTCCTTGCGGAAACACATCACCTACGTGCTTTATACTTTACGAAGACGTCCGGAATCGACTTGCTACGAGGGCATCATAATTTATCCGGTCAATAATTTCACAGCGAAATTTTGTCCGGATGCCGGAATTCATAACCATGCTTTATCGCATTTGTCAACATGTATGAAAAAGGACATCGTGGAAGATGCTTTTTCAAGCCGATTTTATTGGTACATGAGCATACCGTCGCTGGTGGATAATAGCGATTCCAGTCCGGCGTTCTGTGCTTGACGACGTCCATTGAAAATGTTCTTGACCGTATTTAATCCACCTGCTAAGCATGATGACCTTGTAAAAAGCCGATTTTCAGACGGCTTCGTCAACCATGAACCGGCATCCAGAAGGCTCATAAATCTTCAGCCAAGGAGGAACACGCATGTGGAAAACGGTCAATACCGGATGGGCGAGGGTTGAGTCGGCCGTCAAACAGTTTCTTCCCCCTTGCCAGGCGCGATGCCCCATCAACGAGGATATCCAGAGAACCAACGTTCTCATCTCTTTGCTTCCGGAAGATCCGGAGCTGGCCACAGACGGCATCCTCCAGATCGGCGACTACCTGTACGAAAAAAACCCCTTCTTCCCGGTTTGCGGGTATGTCTGCGGCATCTGCGAGCTGGAATGCAACTACCAGACCAAAGGCGGCGCCATTCGCAGACGTCTCCTGAAGCGCTTCATCGCAGATACCTACATCTATCAGATGGCAAAGCGTGAAGAGTATCCGCTCGTCAGAAATCGTGAAAATGTGGCTGTGGTGGGCGGCGGTCCGGCAGGTCTGATGTGCGCCTTTGATCTGAGCAAACGGGGATACCGGGTGACGGTCTTCGAGGCGTCAGACCGACTGGGCGGCGCCCTGTGGCTGATTCCGCGATACCGGCTGCCGGAAAAAGTACTCGCTGAGACCCTGGAAACCCTCGTAAGACTGACGGGAATTGACGTGAAATTCAACACGCGGATCGGCGAAGGCCGGTGGACTGTCGAAAAACTTCAGAACGACGGATATCAGGCGGTCTTCCTGGCACAGGGGACACCGGCCCCCCGAACGCTGAGTTTTGGCGGCAAGCTGGTGGATGGCCAGGAACTGTCCGGAGTCATGTACGGACAGACCTTCCTTTATGAGGTCAGTCACGGCAATATCCGTCCCAACTATTTCAAGGGGAAGAAAGTGCTGGTCATTGGCGGCGGGAATGTGGCTTTCGATGTGGCCAGAACCGCTCGCAGGCTGGCCGGGGATACCACTGTCGTCTGTCTTGAGTGCGAAGACCGCAACTCCCGCGATCACATCCCGGCGGATCGGGAAGAAATTCGCGGCGCATGGGAGGAAGGCGTCCGCATTGTCTATTCGAGAGGAGTGAGCCGCATTGCCGGCACCAGTGAACGGATGCAGAAAGTGGAATGCCCGCGCTGCCTGAGCGTTTACGACATCCGGGGATTCAGTCCAAAATTCGACATGGCGGACGTTCTTACCCTGGAAGGCGATGTACTCATCATCGCGGTGGGTCAGGGGCCGGATATCCTGGCGCTGCAAACGGATGGGCTTCTGAACGAACGGGGACAACTGGTTGTGGATCCGCTGACCCTGCAAAATCTGAACAAAGAATGGATTTTCATCGGCGGTGATGTGCGCCGGATCGGGTTTATGGTGGATGCCATGAAAGATGGCCTGACGGCCGCGGATTCCATTGAGCGCTATCTGCGCGGCCTGAGCCTTCGGGAAGGCCGCGGACGCCTTCTCGAGCCGCAGGATATTCCCCGCCGGCGGCGTTATCAGCCGGAACCCGAGATTCTCTGGATTCCTCCGGAAAAACGGATGCACTTCAGGCTGTTCGAAAGAGGGTTTACCCTGCCTGAGGCCATTGATGAGGCCAAACGCTGTCTTGCCTGCGGGCCGTGCATCTCATGCAAGGCCTGCATTTCCGTCGGGATTCAGAAAAACCTTCCGTGTGTCGAGGTAAACCCCGAACGGTGCTGCGGCTGCGGCATCTGCGTATCGGTGTGTTATTACGGCGCGGCGCAGTCCAGAGATGTCGAAGGGAAACGGATGTCGATGACGGACAGCTTCAAATGCAAATCCTG
>DAIEFO010000123.1 GCA_027325475.1 Desulfobacteraceae bacterium
GAGAGCATATCCTTCTGGCGCGTCAGGTAGGTGTTCCCAGGATTGTGGTCTTTTTAAATAAATGTGACATGGTGGATGATCCCGAGCTGATCGAGCTTGTAGAGCTGGAACTCCGGGAGCTTTTGAACAAGTATGATTTTCCTGGAGATGACACGCCGATTATTCGCGGAAGCGCATTGAAGGCGCTGGAGAGTGATAATCCGGACAGCGAAGAAGCCAAGTGTATATTCGAGTTGATGGCTGCGATCGATTCATATATTCCGGAGCCGAAGCGGGATATCGACAAGCCGTTTTTGATGCCTGTAGAAGATGTATTCAGTATTTCCGGCCGGGGTACCGTGGTGACGGGACGTGTTGACCGCGGGGTGATCAAGGTGGGTGAAGCTGTGGAGATCGTCGGGATTCGTCCGACGCAAAAGACGGTGTGCACAGGCGTTGAGATGTTTCGCAAGCTTTTGGATGAAGGCCGGGCCGGAGACAACATCGGTGTGTTGCTGCGTGGCACCAAGCGGGAGGAAGTAGAACGGGGTCAGGTGGTAGCGCATCCCGGGACGATCACACCGCATACCAAATTCAAGGCGGAAGTGTATATTCTGAGCAAGGAAGAGGGCGGGCGTCATACGCCATTTTTCAATGGGTACCGGCCGCAGTTTTATTTCAGGACAACGGATGTAACGGGGATTCTGACGTTGCCGGAAGGTGTTGAGATGGTAATGCCCGGTGATAATGTGGCGATAACGGCAGAGTTGATCACGCCGATTGCTATGGAAAAAGAGCTGCGGTTTGCGATTCGTGAAGGCGGCAGAACCGTAGGGGCTGGTGTCGTCAGCGAAATTCTGGCCTAAATAAAGGAGTCAGCAGGTGAGAATCATTGTAAATCTTGCATGTACTGAATGCAAAAGAAAGAATTACTCTACAACCAAAAATAAGCGTACGACTCCGGACAAGCTGGAGTTCAGCAAATATTGCAGGTTCTGCCGAAAGCATACCCCGCATAAAGAAACCAAGTAAACGCGGTTCAATGTCTTTGTGATAACAAGTTTGTAAAACAACAGGCCAGTAGCTCTAATGGTAGAGCGTCGGACTCCAAATCCGAGTGCTGGGGGTTCGAGTCCCTCCTGGCCTGCCAAACCATTTGAGAAGTAAAGCTCAAAGAACGTCAGGGCGTCTGACGATGTCTGCTTTGAGCTTTCGCTTTTTTAGGAGAATAATGGGACGGTTACTCAAAAAAAAAGATCCGGGCCTGAAAAAGAAAAGGGCGCCGGGAGAAGATGCAGGGCTTTCCCGGGACGGATCTGGCGTTGGCGTATCGGCGTTTGCAGGCTCAGGGACAATTGCTGCGGCCAGGAGTGGTGGTCAGTCTAAAAACGTTTCCGCCTCCAAAAATACTGTGGGCAGTGTCGCGCTCAAAGTAAAATATGTGGATCAGGCATTGCAGTTTCTTCGGGAAGTGAAGGTAGAGCTTAAAAAGGTGGTGTGGCCTTCGCGGAAACAAACTGTGGCTTCTACAGTGGTGGTGATCGTGCTTGTATTGCTGGTGTCCTTGTTTTTAGGAATTGTTGATCTCGGATTGTCCAGTCTGATTAAGGTTGTCTTGAGTTAGGAGAGATGGAATTGTCGTTGAAATGGTACATAGTCCATGTATATTCTGGATTTGAAAATAAGGTCAAGATGTCTCTGGATGAGCGTATTGCTACCTCGGTGCATCCCGAAAAGTTCGGCGAGGTTCTGGTGCCAACCGAACAGATCGTTGAGCTGGTGAAGGGGAAACGAAAAGAGTCGTCGCGCAAATTTTATCCAGGATACATTCTCGTCAAAATGGAACTTGACGATGAAACGTGGCATATTGTCAATGATACTTCCAAGGTGACCGGGTTTCTGGGGGGTAAGGAAAAACCGACACCGCTTTCAGACGAAGAGGCCGCGCAGATACTGAATCGGATGGAGGCTGGGAAGCAAAAACCCAAACCTAAATTTTATTTTGAACCGGGCGATGAAATTCGGGTAGTGGATGGGCCTTTTTCCAATTTTAATGGAACGGTGGATGATGTCAATCCGGAGAAAGGGAAAATCAGGGTTCTGGTAAGTATTTTTGGAAGATCAACGCCCGTTGAATTGGAATTTGTCCAAGTCATCAAGTTATAAATATCAGGAGTATTGAAATACAATGGCCAAAAAGGTGATTGCGCAGATAAAATTGCAGGTTATGGCGGGAAAAGCAAATCCATCCCCCCCGATCGGTCCGGCGCTGGGGCAGCATGGGGTCAATATCATGGAGTTCTGTAAGGCGTTTAATGCCAAAACCGCCAATGATGAAGGTATGATTATACCGGCTATCATTACAGTCTATCAGGACAGGACTTTTACATTTATCACAAAGACGCCGCCAGCATCCGTGCTTTTGAAAAAAGCAGCCAAAATCGCCAAAGGTGCAGGAGATCCCAAGCGGGATAAGGTCGCAAAACTGACAATGGATCAGGTAACTGAAATTGCAAGGCAAAAGATGGTGGACTTGAATGCGAACGATCTGGATGCTGCCTGTAAAATTATCATGGGAACAGCCAGAAGCATGGGAATAGAAGTTGGCTGAAGATAAAAGGAGCAAAAAAAGAAAATGCCGAAGCGGGGTAAAAAGTATTTAGAATCACAGAAGAAGGTTGATGTAAATAAACGACATGACCTGTCTGAAGCCGTCCGGGTGGCGCTCGAATCATCTTTTGCCAAATTTGATGAAACTGTAGATGTGGCTGTGCGTCTTGGGGTGGATCCGCGTCATGCAGATCAAATGGTTCGTGGGACGGTGGTGCTTCCTAACGGGTTGGGTAAAGTTGTAAAAATTCTGGTATTTGCAAAAGGCGAAAAAGAAAAAGAGGCGCTTGAAGCTGGCGCCGACTTTGCCGGAAGCGATGAACTGGTTGACAAGATCAAGGATGGCTGGACGGGTTTTGACAAAGCCGTAGCAACACCGGATATGATGGGAACGGTCGGAAAGATCGGTAAAATACTCGGGCCCAGAGGGTTGATGCCCAATGTGAAAACGGGGACAGTCACCTTTGATGTTGTAAAAGCAATCAATGAATTGAAGGCAGGTAAAATTGATTTCCGGGTGGAAAAGGCCGGGATTGTACATGTACCGGTCGGCAAGGTCTCTTTTGGTGTCGAGAAGCTGGTTCAGAATATAACGGCGTTTTTAGAAACGATCGCCCGGATAAAACCATCGACCAGCAAAGGGACATATGTGAAAGGGATTGCGATATCCACGACAATGGGTCCGGGAGTCAAGGTCGATACAGTTTCACTGAAAGATGTTATTCGTTCGTAATCCGCAATGGATGAAGAAACACTGAAGGTTCAAGCGTTCCGATTTCTTGCAGAGTGTAGTTCCTGTCCAAGACCGTAGGTGCACTGATGAGTGTTTAAGTGGCGTTGCTGGCCTACCGAGATGGGTGCTGAGATTGAAACAGACCAGAGAAATAGCTGTGTCTTCCGTATTCAATCGATAATTCCATCGAACCTCAAATTGGCAATAACCTCCGGTATTTTTATAAGAGGAAGGAGGTGTATATAAACTGTGAATCTTGAAAAAAAACAGCAGATTGTTGATGAGCTTAAGGAGAGTTTCTCCAAGTCTAAAATTGTCATTCTGACAGATTTTACCGGACTTGATGTGGCGACGATGAATTCACTGCGCAGGCAGCTTCGGAATGTCAATGTCGAGTACAAGGTGGTTAAAAACTCGCTGCTGGCGCGTGCGGCTGAAAACAATGATGTTGCTGTTATCAAGGACAAACTGAAAGAAGCCAGCGCCGTTGCTTATAGTTATGATGATCCGGTGGCACCTGCAAAGGTGTTGAGTGCTTTCGCGAAAGATAATGAAAAGTTCAGGATCAAGGCGGGTGTTCTTCAGGGAAAATTGCTGGATAGTGATGCCATCATGGCCTTGTCGTTGCTGCCGTCACGCGAAGCGTTGCTGGGACAGTTGCTGTCCGTTATGACAGGTGTTCCGACGGCTTTCGTAAGGGCGTTAAGCAATATTCCGCAAAAATTCCTGTATGTACTGACTGCGCTTAAAGAACAAAAAGAAAAAGCAATTACCGAATAAGATAGTGATGTAACAACTGGAGGGATATACCAAATGGCTGATATTACAAAAGCAGATGTTATTGATTTTATAGCAAATATGACGGTTCTGGAACTTTCTGAACTCGTAAAGGAAATGGAAGAGAAGTTCGGAGTTTCGGCTGCGGCGCCGGTAGCGATGGTTGCTGCGGCTTCCACTGAAGCGGCAGCGCCGGCTCAGGAGCAGACGGAATTCAATGTTATTCTGACTGGTTTTGGCGACAAGAAAATTCAGGTCATCAAAGAGGTCAGGGCTGTCACAGGGCTCGGCCTCAAGGAGGCCAAGGATCTGGTGGATGGTGTACCTAAACCTCTGAAAGAGGGGGTTTCCAAGGATGACGCTGCCAAAATCAAAGCCCAAATCGAAGAAGCTGGTGGCCAGGTTGAAATAAAATAGCACTGCACAATATTTCAGGGAATCTAAATGGAGATGGGATGACAGGGCTTTTGCCTTAAATCCCATTTCCGCTTTTCCGAAACCCTGAATTTGGCGAACACATAAAACGTCAAAACCAGATACAGAAAGTTTAAGATCAATACGCGAAGAAATCATTGTCAGTGAAGGGCCCATTTAGCTATTTGGTAAATGACGAAGGATATCGCGTAATGCAGATGATCAACTTTCCATGAAGCCTTTAATTTGATGGCCTCGTAACAAGTCGATTTTCAGACAGCTTCGTTAAAGTTTGTTTGCAAGCAGCGCTTGAAACAGCATACAAACTTTTGCGGAGTCGTCGAATTTGGAGCTACAATGACGGAACGGTCTTTGGCATCGAAGCGGATTAGAAAAAATTTTGGCAAAATCAGGAAAATTGTTGAGATCCCTGACTTGATAGGGATGCAGCGGGAGTCATTCCAACGTTTTCTGCAAATGGATATTCCTCCAGAAAAACGTAAGGATATTGGACTTCAGGCGGTATTTAATTCCGTATTCCCCATTAAGGACTTTACCGGATGCGCTTCCCTTGAATTTGTAGATTACCGTTTTGCTGAAATTAAACATGGCGTAGATGAATGCATCCATCGGGGAATGAGCTACGAAGTTCCCGTGCGCATTACGGTTCGTCTGGTGGTGTACGATACAGACAAGGATACGGGTTCTTCCAATATTCGAGATATAAAAGAGCAGGAGGTTTACTTCGGAACGATTCCGCTGATGACAGAGAAAGGCACTTTTATTATCAACGGCACCGAAAGGGTGGTTGTCAGCCAGCTCCATCGTTCATCGGGCGTATTTTTTGACCATGACAAGGGCAAGACGCATTCCAGCGGCAAAGTCATTTATACTTCGCGCATTATACCTGTGCGTGGCTCCTGGATTGATATGGAAATTGATCCGAAAGATATTGTATATATCCGTATCGACCGCCGCAGAAAATTTCCCGTGACGCTTTTGTTCAAGGCGTTTGGTTATACTCCAGAAGATCTTTTGTCTTATTTTTATGATTCCGAAAAAATTATTATCAAGTCAGATCAATATTTTAAGTCGTTTAATGAGGAATTCCTGAAGGGACAGCGGGCAAGCCAGGATATTGTTGACGCGACGACGGGTGAAGTCATTGTAAAAAAGGGCAGAGCAATTACTCTGCGTGCTCTCAGACGCATGAAAGCGGATAATGTGGAGACGATTCCCATTACGCTTGATGAGTTGTACGGTAAAGTCATTGCTGCGACGGTATATCATTCTCAAACTGGAGATGCCGTTGTAAGGGCGAATGAAAGTGTCACAGAAAACACGCTGGAGCGGTTGCATCAGGCGGGCATTACAGAATTCTCGATCCTGTATATTGACGGCTCAACGGCGAGTGATTCTATTCGCAAGACATTGTCGCTGGATAAGGTTCAATCCAGAAAAGAAGCGCTGATGGAGATTTATCGGAGGCTTCGTCCCGGAAATCCTGCAACTCCGGAAGTTGCGCAGGAATTTGTTGACCATTTATTTTTTAAATCCGCATTTTATGATTTATCCGGGGTGGGGCGTCTGAAAATTAATCAGAGCCTGGGGATCAACAGCAACATCGATTTGCGGATTTTGAGAAGAGAAGATATTCTGCTGACAGCCAAAACGCTGATCAGACTTCGCGATACCCAAGGAGTGGTGGACGATATCGACCATCTGGGGAACAGGCGGGTGCGGGCGGTCGGTGAACTTTTGGAAAACCAGTATCGTATCGGTCTGGTGCGCATGGAACGAGCGATCAAAGAGCGCATGGGGCTTCAGGAAATGGATGCGTTAATGCCTCATGATCTGGTGAATCCCAAGCCGGTTTCCGCAGTCGTCAAGGAATTTTTTGGGACGAGCCAATTGAGCCAGTTTATGGATCAGACCAATCCGCTTTCCGAGACAACCCACAAACGCCGTCTGAGCGCCTTGGGCCCCGGAGGACTCACGCGGGAACGGGCTGGATTTGAAGTCCGCGATGTCCATCCCTCTCATTATGGACGTATCTGCCCGATCGAAACACCTGAAGGCCCCAATATTGGCCTGATCGTATCTTTGCGTACTTATGCTCAGGTGAATGAATATGGCTTTATTGAAACTCCTTATCGGGTCGTAAATCAAGGAGCCGTAACACCGAAAGTTCGTTTTTTGAGCGCT
>DAIEFO010000124.1 GCA_027325475.1 Desulfobacteraceae bacterium
CGAACGAATTTCAACTTTGACGATTGTTAGCTTTTCGCTTTCTACAGCAGTTATCGTTATAAAAGTTGGCAACAGCATGGGCCAGAGAGATGGTTTTATTACAGCTTCAAAAGTTCTGGTGTTGCTATTGAAAACAGGATGATCGTATCTGTATGAATTCTCACTTGTTGCCAGGACAGCATTTATGGCATTAAGAACCGCTTCAACAGATACTCTGAATTCACCTTTCCCTTCGCGTTTTACCGCCATTCGATTATCCCCGTTAATGTACCGCTCAACGCCCCATCACCAAGAGCTCCTTATGGCCTTATTGAAATACCCTTGCAAGAAAAAAATGACGGCTTCTCCATCATTGTCCCGGACAGGTCCACTTCAAGTTTTTTGCTGATTCAAGCTGGAGAATCATTGGTTTATATCCGTGATCAGTTGTGGCATCATCGTATTAATGTTACTGTGGATATTTAGGGTCACCTGAGTCCGGAAGGAAATAAAGATGCTGTGGACAGATTGGATGATGTTTATAAAAATGCAACCTATCCGCAACCAGATAACAAAAAAGGGTTACCCTTTCGGATAACCCTCTGATTTTATGGTGCGCCCGGCCCGATTCGAACGGGCGACCGACGGATTCGTAGTCCGGTACTCTATCCAGCTGAGCTACGGGCGCATATTGACTAAAACGGCCCTCTTATAGGCCAATCGGACGCTAATGTCAACGATAACCTTTAATGGCAGGGAGGATGGTCTTCAAAAGGTCCCTGGTTATGCAGCCGCTCAATACTACATCTGAAGAAATGCTGTTTCATATGGATTGCATGCAGAAGGCATTGTCAGAAGCCAGGATGGCGTTTGACGAGTCGGAGGTGCCTGTGGGGGCAGTGTTGTTGTCTCAAACAGGAGAAACTCTGGCAACGGCACACAACCGTATTATTTCTCTTTCCGATCCGACAGCGCATGCTGAAATTCTTGTGCTGCGATCCGCATGTGAAAAGATACGGAATTACCGATTGTTAAATACCACGCTGTATGTTACGATAGAACCTTGTGTGATGTGTATGGGAGCGATTATCCATGCCCGCGTTCAAAAACTGGTCTATGGGGCGGGAGATCCCAAATGGGGGGCGGCCGGCTCGTTATACGATTTTTCGGCAGATAACCGATTGAATCATCATACTGAAATTATTTCAGGAGTTTGTGAAGATGAATGCCGGGAGATCATACAGCGCTTTTTTAAGTGCAAACGATCTGGCGGGCCTATGACCACAGCACAGATTTGACGACTTCGCAGAAAGTCCGCATTTTTATGAAGTCGTTATCTCTGAGTTTTGCTGGTGTTAACATGTGAATACTAAGGAGCGACGCGTGGCGAACATTGTAATTGTTGGAACGCAGTGGGGTGATGAGGGCAAAGGGAAGATCGTCGATCTGCTGGCGGATGTCGCAGATGTGGTTGTCCGGTTTCAGGGCGGAAACAATGCGGGACACACCATGGTGGTTAATGGTGAACAATTTATCAGTCATTTGGTGCCTTCCGGGATTCTTCAGAAAAAAACATGTTACATCGGCAATGGCGTTGTGGTGGATCCGAAAGTGCTGATCGATGAGATGGAATATCTGCTCTGCAGAGGTATTGATATCAGTCCTGAAAAATTAAAGATATCTGCACTGGCGCATATTATTATGCCTTATCACTGTCAGATGGATGTCGCCCGTGAATCGCTGAAGGGTAAAAACAAAATTGGGACTACCGGTCGTGGTATTGGCCCCTGTTATGAAGACAAGGTATCCCGGCAGGGAATCCGGCTTGTTGAGTTGATTGATCCGGAGTTGTTCAGAGAACGTCTGCTGGCGATTATTGATGAAAAAAATTTTTATCTTCAACAATATCTGTCAAGTTCGGCTGTGGATTTTCAGGCAGTTCTGGATGTCTTCAGTCAATACGCGGAACGCCTCAAACCCCATGTCGCCAACATTTCCGTTGAATTACATGAAGCAATTATGGCGGGTAAACAGCTCCTTTTCGAAGGCGCACAGGGAACACATCTGGATATTGATCATGGCACCTATCCATTTGTAACATCTTCCAATACGGTTGCGGGAAATGCCTGCTGCGGCTCCGGAGTAGGCCCCAAACATATCACGGGCGTTATGGGAATTGTCAAGGCATACACCACGCGTGTGGGGCAGGGGCCATTTCCTTCGGAACTGTTTGATGATATCGGCAACCGGATTCAGCAGAAGGGTGCGGAATTCGGCGCAACCACCGGCAGGAAACGTCGCTGCGGCTGGCTGGATATGGTGGTGCTGAACAATGCTGTCCGGTTAAACGGGCTGACGTCTCTGGCGATTACCAAGCTGGATGTCCTCGGAGGGCTTGATACCCTGAGTATCTGTACCGGATATGCATATAAAGACAAGATACTTAAAGAATTTCCCGCCAACCTGAAGATGCTTTCTGAATGCAGACCGATTTATGAAACGCTTCCGGGATGGTCAGAGGACATTTCAAATATTCGCTGTCGTGAAGAGTTGCCGAAGAATACCCGGAATTACCTTTCACGAATTGAAGAGCTGACCCAGACACCTATAGGCATTATTTCAGTAGGGCCGGGAAGAGATGAAACCATCGTGGTGCGTCACCCGTTTTCCGGTGCGTGATTTATATCAGAAACGGCTGGGGCGGTTATGTTTTTGATTGACAATCCGCCGTTTCTGTCATAAAAGGCAGAAATAGTCGGGACGTGGCTCAGCCTGGTAGAGCACAGCGTTCGGGACGCTGGAGTCGCTGGTTCAAATCCAGTCGTCCCGACCAATTTAAATTAAGTTGCTTTGAGTATTTTTAAACGCGTTACCAAAAAATATTGGTCTTTTGTTGACCAGAACAGAACAAAAACAGGAAATGGGTCATGATGAAAGTCATGGCCCATTTCCTGTTCTATATACCAGGCATCATTCTTCTGCTTTTCCTGTCAATCGTTTTTCAAGCCATATTTCAACGTCTTTTAAAACCTTTTCGTGTTCCGGCTCGTTAAACACTTCATGATAGAGCCCGTCATAAATACGGATGGTTTTATCGGTGGATTGTATCCGGTTATAAAACGAACGCGAACCTTCAGGTTCCACCAGTCTGTCCGACCCGCCATGAACGATCAGAATCGGCAGGGATATTTTATTGGCTTCAAGTGCAATCCGGTTCGTCGCATTGAGCAGTTCCGCCGCAAGCCGTGCGGTCATCTTCCGGGTCGATACCAGCGGATCATGGATATATGCCTGGACAACTGCCGGATCTCGGCTTATTCCGCCGCTTTCGAGCTGCATCAATCCGAACTTGGGGATCACTTTTGACAGGAGTTTTCCTGCGGTAATGATTGCAGGTGAAATGTGATCAGGCGCCTTAACGCTGGGGCCGGATAGAATAGCGCCTGTAAAACTGTCCTGGTGATCGAGAAGGTAGGTGGCGCTGATCAGACCGCCCATGCTGTGACCTGCCAGAAATATGGGTTTGCCGGGATGCCGCGATGCGATCATCTCATAATAAGTTTTAAGAGGATCCAGGAAATCCTGAAATCGCTCTACATAAAGTCTTGTGCCTTCGGATTTTCCATGGCCGATGTGATCATGGCTGTAGATGGCGTATCCCCTGGGAACGAAATGGTTGACCACATTGGAGTATCGTCCACTGTGCTCGGCCAGACCATGAATCAGCATGAAAACGGCGACCGGTTCGTCTTCCGGAAGCCAGCTTTGGTGATATATCTGCAAGTTTTGAGCGTTTCTGAAAGATCCTTCTTGATGGTTCATATCGCTTTCTCTGGGTTTAAAAAATACGCATTAAGGCATAGCCAGGAGGTATTCCAGAAATGACGCCCCATTTTTGATGACCACATGCGTTCCGGTGCGGGCGGCGAAATCCGGGTCATACTGGTATGCCGCGCCGCCGGCTACCAGCCGCGTCGCAGAGGGCAGTCCACGGACAATTTCGGCGACGCTGTCATCGGAATCAAATTGCAGAACCGTCAATCCCAGGAGTGCCGGATTCAACTGTCTGCATGTGCTGATGATTTTTTCCGGAGGTTGCAGCAGCCCCAGGGGGTGAACAGTGATTCCGGCAACGGCCGCCAGTTTTTCAATAATTTCGAGGCCGTGTCCCCAGCCATCATCGATGGTGGCTGTCACCATCAGCGGCGGGATGTGCCACAGGCCGATGCAGTTGTGGCGGAGCTTCCATGCCGTCAGTTCCTGCGCGGCGTTCAGGTAGGATTCCCGCGTGGCAGGCGTCAAAGCCGATTTCTGGATATAATCCGATAATCGCTTCCTGAATTCCACGGAAAGTATTTGCTGCATGATTGAAGGGTTACCTGTGTTCTGGTTTAAAATGGTTGCTGCATCAGCAGTTCCAGGACATTTTCGTTCCACCACGGGCCATTGGAGATGGGAACTTTCTTTCCTTTTCCGATATCCTCTCCTATCGCTCCCAACTCAAAAGCGTCTTTGGCTTTCCATCCGTTGGATACGGCCCAGTTGGTGATTTCCTTGGCCAGAAGCGTTTCCCCGGCTTCATGAAGCCGGATAAACATTTCCTTTGCCCGGTTCATATCGCTGGGATATGACAATCCTGTAGATAAATTCGTACCTTTTGTTACGGCTTTAAGGGCTTTTTCAATCAGAGGGGTCATGTGAAATCTCCTGTCGTTGGATACCGGGTTCCGTGAAATAAGGCTATAAAATGGTTATGTGCGGGTGAAGCCTTTGACGCAGGATATATTTCCGGGAGCCAGGATGTTCCGACCTGCTTTTGCGGCTTAAACCCGGAAAATTCTTATCAGTCTGAAAAATGAGAGTCAACAAGAATCACAAATCCTTCCGAAAAGGAATCTCGCTCGAACACTGCTTGTTCTTGCAGGCATCCCCAAACGATAATTACGGCCGCTGGTCGTTTTTTGTTCACTATTCGAATTATCGGTGTTAAAACGCTGTCTGGACGAAAACCAAAGAATCTGATACAAATCCATTATGAATACTTCCCTTCCATCATTCCCTCAGATATTGGCGCCTGCCGGCAACAAAGCCGCTTTTCTGGCGGCGCTGGCCGCCGGAGCGGATGCGGTTTATTGTGGTTTAAAGCAGCTCTCCGCGCGTATGGAAGCCAAGAATTTTACGCTGGATGAGCTGGCGGGGCTGACGGAACTGGCGCATGAAAAAAACACTCATGTTTATATCACCCTGAACACACTGCTGAAACCGGATGAAATTCATGAAGCCGGAAAGCTTCTGGATTTTCTGCGTCGTTTTGTGCATCCGGACGCCCTGATCATTCAGGACCTGGCGTGGGTGGATTTGGCGGCGCAGACCGGATTTCAAGGAGAACTGCACCTTTCCACGCTGGCCAATGTGAGTTTTGCCGCGGCGTTGCCCCTGTTGTCGCGGATTCCGAAGATCCGAAGAGTGGTGCTGCCCCGGGAACTCGGCGTTGACGAAATCCGGCAGATTGCCGGCGGGTGCCCTGACAATATCGGTCTGGAGGTGTTCATTCACGGCGCATTGTGCTACGGCGTATCGGGCAGATGCTACTGGAGCAGTTTTCTGGGCGGAAAAAGCGGCTTGCGAGGGCGGTGCGTCCAGCCGTGCCGGCGTCTTTACACCCAGGGACGTGCTTCAAAACGCTTTTTTTCCTGTCAGGACCTCAGTTTAGATGTTCTGGTCAAGATACTGCTGTCTATTCCTGCCGTTCGGGCCTGGAAGATTGAAGGCCGTAAAAAAAACCCGCATTATGTCTATCATACGGTTCTGGCCTATCGGATGCTTCGGGATCATGTGCAGGATGCCCACATGCGCAAGGAAGCCTTGAACCTGTTGTCATTGGCGCTGGGCAGAACCGGGACGCATTATGGATTTTTGTCTCAAAGGCCCCGCAATCCGGTTCAGGTGGAGCGTCAGACAGGTTCGGGGCTTTGTGTCGGACATGTTTCCGGAGACAGCGGCAATCCCTGTGTTGATCTCCAGGAGACCCTGATACCGGGTGATGTGATCCGGATCGGCTATGAAGATGAAGCCTGGCATACCACGCTTAAAATAAGTTGCCCGGCGGAGCGGAACAGCGCCTTTCCGTTGCCGTCTTTTTCCGGTAAACGCTTGCCGAATAAAGGTGTCTCCGTGTTTCTGACAGACCGCCGGGAGCCTGCGTTGATGGAAAAAATCGCAATACTCGAAGCGGAAATCAGACAGTCGCCTTCCATTCTGTCGGCTTCATCCGGTTTTCAGGCTGCTGTGTTTCGAAAGCGGCCGTCCAAAACCACAGCCGTTGATCAGCATGTGTACCGTCTGCCGCAGACAAACGGGAAGGATTTGAAAAATACAGGCTTCTGGATGTCCCTTGAATGTGTTCAGAGTATTCCCGATCCTGTGGATATCTGGTGGTGGCTGACACCGGTGCTCTGGCCTGTGGATGAAGAGGGCTTTGGGCTTCTTGTTCATCGTCTCCTGGAAAAAGGCTGCCGCAGATTTGTTCTGAATGCCCCCTGGCAGATTGTTTTTTTCCCCAACCCCGGCAAGCTGTCGTTGTGGGCAGGCCCTTTCTGCAATCTGAGCAATCCGCTGGCCATCAACAGCATGCAGGCGCTGGGGTTTTCCGGCGTCATCGTCAGCCCTGAACTGGGGCAGTCAGATTATCTCAGCCTTCCGCTTCAGTGCTCAC
>DAIEFO010000125.1 GCA_027325475.1 Desulfobacteraceae bacterium
TTCTTTCCACCGTTCGTCAATATTATGACAATTGACAGCGAGTCCACCAGCCTGATTTTTCTGTCCTGATTCCCCGCCCCCACAGCTTTTTCCATATAATAAGCCATCGCATCGGCAGTCAGCATCACTCGGGTAAAGCGCTTCACCCCCCGACATCCCATCATCGGCAGCGCCATCAGGTTAAAAGCACGGCACGGTTATTGCTTATATCCATCTTTGAAAGATATCGCTTATTCTAAAACAATAACAGTCTGTTAAACCACAAACGCAACGATGTCATATCGTTTTGAAAGGGAAACCAGCAATGACAATGACAACTCTCACCAATTTTGAAATCTTTCTTGATGCTGTCGGAATTGGATGCTGCGCCGTGACAGTGCTGTACCTGATCATTCTCAGACGTCGCGACCGCGGCACTGCCATCAAACGTTCTTCGGAAATCTGCGGAACATTCACATCCGGTGCGTCAGATGCCTCTGCGGAAACTCCTTTTAACTCCGTGATGGCGTCCATTAACGGTGCGTTACAGACATCGTCCGGAAGAAGCAGTATGGAAGACCCCTACGATGAAGTCAGGCGTTTACTTGATTTAGGAATGGAAACGCACCAGATTGCAACAAAAATCAAAATCCCTTTGTGTGAAATAGAACTGGTCGCCGGACTGCACCAGATGCAGGCTGGTCATGAAATCGCCATTGATGGCAATCCCAAACCGCACATAATGGCGGCATGATATTTGCTTTCAATATGGAGATTGTTATGTATCAAACAGTCCTTCCAGTAATGAACGGAGATGAGGCAACCTATGAGCGCTGAAATCAGCAGCACACTTGCAGGCGCCCTGACACAGGAAATACGCCTGAACGTTCTGGCCAACAACATTGCGAATGTCAACACTGCAGGATTCAAGGAAGACCGGATATTTCAGCTTCCCCAGACATCCGATTCGGTATGGAACAATACACCGGCTGCAGCACGGCAGAATACTGCTCTGGACAATATTTCCAGCCTGCCGGTGAGTACGTTCACCAATTTCGAGCAGGGACCTTTGAAAGAAACCGGAAACTCTTTGGATATGGCCCTGGAGGGGGATGGATTTTTTGCCATTCAAACACCTGGAGGCATCCGCTATACCCGGAAAGGAAGTTTTTCTCTAAGTCAGAACGGCGTTCTGGTCACCCAGGAAGGTTACCCGGTTTTGGGTAAAAACAAAGGTGAGATTCGGATCAATGGTAAGAACGTTTCTGTGGATTCCAGCGGCGGGGTTTATGTGGACAACGCTAATGTGGACTCTCTGGACATTGTCGGTTTTTCGAACAAGAATAATCTGGAGAAAGTCGGAGACTCACTTTACAGTGCTCAGGACCCAAACGATCAGGGTGTTCCGGCGACAACGACCCAGGTGCATCAGGGATTCGTCGAATCCTCCAATGTGGATTCCATCAAGGCCATGACGGATATGATCGATGTACTCCGGGGCTACGAATCCTATCAGAAAATAATTCAATCCATGAACGACACCACATCCAAAACCGTCAATGACGTCGGAAAAATGCCATGACAGAAAAAGTGATAACCGCATAAAAAACCGTCATTCTCATCCTATCTCACGCGATTCGGTGAGCGATACACATACAGGAGGCCGTTATGTCAAGGGCTTTATCCATAGCCGCATCTGGGATGCAGGCTCAGTCACTCAATATCGATGTCATTTCCAACAACCTGGCCAATGTCAGTACGCCAGGGTTCAAAAAAAGCCGCGCGGATTTTCAGGACCTGCTCTACGAAACCATTCGTCCGGCAGGCACCACTTCGGCCAACGGCAATCAGATACCCACGGGCATTCAGTTGGGTGAAGGTACAAGACCCGTCGCTACCCAGAAGATTTTTATCCAGGGAAGCTATCAGCACACTGACAACCAGCTAGATCTGGCGATCGAAGGGGATGGATTTTTCCAGATCATGCAGCCCAGCGGCCAGGTGGCCTACAGTCGTTCCGGAGCCTTCAAGCTGGACAGCAACGGCAACATTGTGAATTCAGACGGCTATCCTTTAGAGCCGCCCATCACCATTCCCAACAACAGTACCTCTGTAACCATCGGGACAGACGGTACGGTATCCGTGCTTCAGTCAGGCAATGTACAGCCCAGCCAGATCGGCACCGTCAACCTGGCCAAGTTCATCAACCCGGCAGGGCTCAGCAGCATAGGACGCAACCTGTATCTGCAGACAGCAGCATCCGGAACCGCCACCACGGGACAGGCAGGACTTAACGGCATGGGTACCATATCTCAGGGAAATCTGGAAATGTCCAACGTCAGTGTCGTGGATGAAATGGTCAACATGATCACAGCCCAGCGTGCCTATGAAATCAACAGCAAGGCAATCCAGACTTCGGATCAAATGCAGCAGATGGCCGACAATCTGATACGGTAACAGGACATGCCATTGATTTAAAGACATGCAACATGCAGGAAAGGACGTAAGAGCGATGCAGACAGATCAGAACATACCGCGGAAATATGATGACATTATCCTGCCGGGGAAATGGTTCTGGAGAACGTTCTGGACAATACTGGCAATAATACTGTTTTCCGGTGGGCGGACGAATGCCGCGGACACGAATATGACATCGATAACAATCCATGCCAATTCGGTCATCCGGAGTTCGGATGTCCGTCTGGGTGGTATCGCCGATATTTACAGCAGTGACCCGGCATTAAATCAAAAACTTCAGGAACTGATTATCGCCACAGCACCGCAGCCGGGCCAGTCCCGCACCATTGACGATCAGTATATCCGGTTACGGCTGCAGCAGAGCAATATCAATCTGGCGCAAGTAAAACTCGATATGCCGCCGTCCGTTACTGTTTCAAGAAAATCCATCGATATCGACCGCCCGATGATAGAACGGATTGTGACGGATTATCTGAATAAAAAGCTCACGTGGGATAAAGACCGGACAAAAATCAAGATAATGAGCGTCAGCGACAACATTGTGCTTCCAGACAAGCCATATACCTACAAGGTTGTCCAGCCCAGCAATCAAACCGGTCTCATCGGGATGGTACCGCTTTCCATTGTTTTCGATGTCGAGGGTGAACCCTCCAGAAAAGTGTGGGCGACTGTCAGAATTTCTGTGTCCACGGATGTTGTGGTCGTTCAGAACCCTATCGCCAGAAATCAGATGATTTCCGCAAACGATCTGGAAGCAACCCGCATGGACATGGCTGAAATTCCATCCGGTTATATCACCGATATCAAGGATGCCATCGGAAAACGCGCGATGCGTCCCATCAACCCCGGAGAAATTCTCAGAACCGATATCATCGAACGGCCACCGATCGTCAAATACAATGATATGGTTTCCATTATAGCGGAATCGGGGACTTTAAAGATTTCGACACTGGGAAGAGCTGAAGAAAACGGGAAGAGCGGAGATCGCATCAAAGTACTCAATGTGGATTCCAAAAAAGAAATCTATGCCCGTGTCGTGGATGCCAAAACCGTTCGGGTGGATTTCTAGACTTTCAGAAAATTCATTTCGAAAGGGTATAGCTCCGACCGATAAACGCAGTGAAATTATTTTTCTGAAAGTCTATCTGACCTCGAGCTTTCCGTCAGGAAGGAAAAACAGATGATGAAGAGAACAACCAATATGCGAATGTTATGGATTCAACGGGGTTGCCTGACCCTGGTGATGTCTGCTGCACTGTGGGGGTGCGCGGCGCCAATAAAACAAGCCCAGCAGCCATTGCTGTCTCAACCGGTGTATGCCGCGGTCGAAGCGCCGCCACCGCCTACCAACGGCTCCTTATGGCAGGAAGCGAGCGGCATGAACGACCTGTTTGCTGCATCCAAAGCCCGTCATGTCGGTGATGTCGTCACGGTAAAAATTGTGGAATCCTCAAAAGCATCAAATACGGCCTCCACCAATACCGGCCGGGATTCATCCGTTTCCATGGGCCTCACCAATTTTCTGGGGCTGGAAAATTCGAATTCCAGTACATCGGGATTCAATCCATTTTCCAAAATTGCCGGTTCGGCAACCAATAAATTTGCAGGCACCGGCGCGACAAGCCGCAGCGGTGATTTGAATGCCTACATCACCACAAGGGTCGTGGGTGTACTGCCAAACGGGAATCTTTCAATCGCCGGAACCCGGGAAGTCATCGTCAATAATGAAAGACAGGTTATTGTGCTGACCGGCGTTATCCGTCCCACAGACATATCATCGGATAACACCATTCAATCCACATATATCTCCGAAGCCAGAATCGCCTACAGCGGTTCCGGCACCATCGATACCAGTCAGCGTCGGGGATGGCTCGCAAATATTTTAGACAAGATATCTCCGTTTTAACCCAGAGAATGGGGGAAAGTTTTATGAATCCGATATCAACCGTTTTTAGAATCGAAACCCGGCGTCGTCTGTCTCTTCTGGCAGCGATATGCGCCATCGTTTCTTTGGGCATGACAACCAGCGTTTTTGCGGCCAGAATCAAGGATATCGTTGAAATTCAAGGCGTCCGGCAGAATCAGCTTATCGGCTATGGTCTGGTAGTTGGTCTCAAAGGCACCGGTGACGGCAATCAGTCGCTGTTCACGCTTCAATCCATTTCCAGCATGCTGGAAAAAATGGGCATGACAGTCAATCCGACGAAATTCCAGGTCAAGAACGTCGCCGCCGTCATGGTGACCACCGACATGCCGCCATTTGCCAGACCCGGCTCTCAAATTGATGTATCCGCCAGCTCCATGGGGGATGCGACGAGTCTTGAAGGCGGCACCCTGCTGTTTACCCCTCTCAAGGGCGCAGATGGACAGGTATATGCCGTCGCCCAAGGGCCTCTTGTTATTGGAGGATTCTCCGCTTCGGGGGCTGGAGCCAGTGTACAGAAAAATTTTCCTACGGTTGGCCGGGTTGTTGGGGGGGGGATAATCGAAAAAGAAGTCCCGTCGTCGTTTGGAAAGACAGACCGCCTTGCATTGACGTTGAACCATCCGGATTTTACTACCGCCAGCCGCGTGGCGGAATCCATCAACGCGGCGTTTTCCTCTCATATTGCCACGACTTCGGACTCCGGCACCATCGAAGTCAATGTGCCTCCCCGGTATGCCGATGACAAGGTGGGCTTTGTCGCCAGTATCGAAAGCCTGGGAGTAACGCCGGATATCGTGTCCAAAGTTGTTGTCAATGAGCGCACGGGAACGGTGGTGATCGGTGAAAACGTGCGGATTTCCACTGTCGCCATTGCACACGGAAATCTAAGTATCCAGATCAAAGAGAATCCCAATGTCTCTCAACCGATGCCATTTTCGCAGGGACAGACGGTTGTGACGCCGAATACCAGTATGGCCGTCAAGGAGGAAAAAGCACCGATATATCTGATGCAGTCAGGCACCAGCATCGGAGAAATTGTACGGGCGCTGAATGCACTGGGAGTTACCCCACGTGACCTGATCTCCATTTTCCAGGCGCTTCAGACTGCCGGCGCACTTCAGGCACAGCTTGAGGTTATGTAATATGCTGAATGACGGCTTCATAAAAAGCCCGCAGGCTGCGTTGTGCCGCATCCTTCGTCATTGCAGCGTACGACAAGTACGCTTCATTCCTCAGGATTTGCACGCCTTGCCTGCGAACATTTTACGAAGCCGTCCGAAAATCGACCTTTTAAGAGACCATCAATTATGACAATATCGACAGATACGACAATGCCTTATGGGTTGAACATGAACATGATCCAGTCCAGTTCCCGCAGCAGCAAGGCTTCCAAGCTGAATGACTCCTGCAGGAACCTGGAAGCCCTGTTCATTCAGAACATGTTGAAAGAAATGCGGGCCACCATTCCTAAAAGTGGTTTGCTGAGTGGCGGGAACGCCGAATCCCTGTTCACCTCCATGCTCGATGCCGAAATGGCGAAATCGCTGTCTGCGGCAGGTGGTATAGGATTGTCATCCGTCATCGAAAATCAACTGGATGCCCTGAAAAAATAGTGACTGTCACAGATAACCGGACTTTTTACGAAGCCGTCATTTTCAGAAAAAAATAATACTAAAGTTGCAGGACAAAAAGGCGGATATATCATCCAGGATAACCACCAATATCATATGGAGGACTGGATGTGGTAAACATCATTGACAGAAACAGCATTGCGGGAATAACGGCCGGTGTGACTCCGTCGTCAAAACTCCGGGGCAAACGTTCTGCATCTGCAAATACTTCCAGCACTGGTTCCGCTGAAGATCGGGTACTGCTGTCCCCCATGGCCAGAGATATTCAGTCGGCGATGAATCAGTTTCAGGAACTTGACCATGTCCGTGACGATAAAGTGACACAGATCAAGCAGCAGATCGCAGACGGCTCTTATCAGATCGACACAGAGAAAATCGCCCGTAATATTGTGAACGAGTCGCTTTTTAATGAGCTGCTGTAGGCGCGTGGCATGTTTATTGATTCATGCCGCTTCTTTGCGATTATAACCCGGATTTATTGAATTTATGAGGTAATACATATGGAAAACATGCTGAAGGAACTCATCACCGTACTGGAAGAACTGGCAAAGCTTTACCGGAGGTTACTGGATATACTGCACGAAGAAAAAAAAGCGCTCATCCGTGCACGCGTCCTTGAGGTTAATGCAGTCCGCCTGGAAAAAGATGCTGTGCTGTCCCGCA
>DAIEFO010000126.1 GCA_027325475.1 Desulfobacteraceae bacterium
GATTGATCTCGCCAGGCAAAATGCAGCGGAAATTACGCGGAAATTGGGAATTGCATATACCGCGGATATTCAGAAGCGACTGGCGGAAATGCTGAACACGCATGGCATCGACACCGCCAGGCTGGTTCTGGGGAAGCTTCGGGATTTCATTGCAGGAGATTCCTGTATTGGCAAATTCAATGAGCATCTGACAAAACTCAACCAGGAAATCAATTTACAAAGCATTTCCGAAAGGCTGAATAATCTGGCGACAGAAGCCGCTAACGCTATTGATATGGCAAGACAGGAAACTCAGGAGTCCTGGATGGCCAGAGGATTGCGAAATGCAGCAAGTTTCATTCGTGTCTCACCGTCATCCGAACAGAATCGTTTTCATCAGCGTCTGCCGGATTATCTGGGAGGCACTGTCGGGCAGGTACAGCGTATCATTCGATCGGCAGTGGATATTGCGATTCATTCCCAACTTTCGGAGCTTCTACAGCAAATTCTGAATCAAATTGATATCCTTGAATATCAGGAATTTGAGCCTGTTTTTGAAAGAATATCAGCCATTCGGGATCGACTTAATGACAGAGCCAAAGTTCTGAACCCTCGCGCGCTTGTCAGAGACTCTCTTTCCTTCATCCACGTGAGCCAGGTATATGCAGGCTTTGAGAGCCGCTATTATGCGCATTTTTTAAATGAGATTCCGAGAACTGAACATCCCGTGGAAAAAGGGCGGCGACTTAAAGCTTCCGGACTTGAAGTCAGGACCGGTGAAATCATTCAATTAAACGGCTTCGGGCGCTTTACCATTTCCGAAATCCTTCAGGCCATTGATGCCGAAGTTCAAAAAACGGTTGGGAGCGTAGCCCGAAATCTTATAATTGATTATAATGTTAGTGAAATTTTCCCTTGTAATGAACCTCCCCTGGAAAACAGCTTTGAGGGTATCAGGACCCGCCTGAAAGATGCCGATGACCCACTTCTTCCTTGTACCCAGTGTGGCTGTTCTGAAACCATGACAATTGGCCTTGCTGCATCTCTAACAGATAGCGGCATTCCAAGTTGGTCGGATACTTTTCCCACAACCCCGTTTGTTAAGGGCAGCGTCTCTGGACTTGTCACATACGGAACGCTCAAATTGGGATTTCCCCTCATTGCACTGAATCATCTTCGGACCTGGCATTTCGAGTATCTGAAATACCTTTACCAAAGACTTCCGGTTCACGTGGTGAAAAGCGCTGTTTACGCTAAAGATATTTATTTTGATCAGACATTCCAATCCGATACTGTCAATAATGACATTATTTATTTCATGGCGGTGGACAGTGATATTGCCGCAATTCAGGAAAACCCTTCCAAAGGCGTTATTCTTGGAAATCCAACAGATGCCCATCGTATCAGATCGGATCTGAGGAACATGTTTTATGATCCGTTCAAACAAACTCCCATATTTTTAAGCGAATCCGACTTCAAGAAGGAAATGCAGGTGAATTATATCCTGACACACGAAGTCTTCAGCAGAACGATTAATCGGATTATCGAAAAAATTCATGCCAAGGATCGGCATCCGGATTTCCGATGGCACGATGTTCGATTGCGGTTAATTGAAGAATTGACGAACAATGGTTTCGCAGATCGGAAGATTATCGATTTCATTGACAAGATCGATGACATCAGAAAAAGCGTTTAATTCAAAAGAGACGGCTTGTTACGAAGTTGTCAAAAGAGAATCTGAAGTGTTTTCTATAAAATCGATATGCAGTCACCCATGAAATAGAGGAGTCCCCGATGGAACCTTGCAACACGTTTATTCTGGCTGTTGGATCTGCTGCAGGCGATCTGCTGAACCGACTGGCGTCACTGCTGTCTTCACAGTTATTGGCAATCCTGCCGGCTGAACCCACAAATGAATGGAAACTATCCCGCCGGCAAACACAGGTCATCTCCCCCGCAACTGCCCCAATCCCAATGGATAATACAGCTTTTCCCCCCCCGCTTCCGGACTGGGAAAATCTACAGAATTATCCCCAATCACATGGAATCGGGCAGATACATTCAGGCCGTTTTGGGGCCAGGCTGTCCATCCTGGAGCCGACACAACGGGAGGCAGTTCAAGCTGCACTCAAAGAGGCAATGCCTGTGCAACTTGAAGCCATACTGATTCTGGCGGATTTTTCCGATCCCTTTGCCAGCGGAATTTTATGGGACTGCCTGTCCATGGCAAGGCACATAGCAGGCAAGTCGATTCCCGTTTCGGTACTTTTGGGCATTCCCGTTGAAACATCTTTCGAAGAACGAAAGAGCTGGCCGGAACTTTATGCAGCGCTTAAAGAGCTGAATTTTTTCTTCGATCCTCAGCCAAAACCCATTGATTTGCCGAACCATTTAATGGAGCGGGCGATTTTGTTCAACCGGAAATATCTGGAAACAGAGAATTCCGCAAGTCTCGAAGCTTTGCTTTTCTGTATTCACAAGCCGCAAGTGGCACTGGCATGGATGAACGCTTTGGCCCTGCGGAACGATGCGGTTCCCAGTTTCCATCGAAGATATCCGCTTTCCGACAATCCCTGTGAACAACAAATGACGGCATTTGCTTATATGATTCCGATGGAAGCCACATCTTCCCTGCTCACGGAAACCTTCCGGCTTCAGATGGCCAGAGATATTTTCACCTGCCTGATGGGGAGTGATAAGGCTTCGAATGTTGATCCCCAAACTTTTTTACACGAAATTGGGCTTGACCGGGACATCTTGACAGCCTGGGTGGAAGATCAGATTCAAGAGATTCTGGCGGTTTTACCCAAAACAGAGCCATTGCCTTTGGATGAGCTGATCAGTTTCTGTTTGAACGGACAAAATCGCATCCTTTCCAGATCTGCACGAAAATTTCGACACCTTTTAGCCAGAAACGACAGGCCCGGACAATTGGGAGAAAGATTTGCTCGGTTACTGGATACGGTCAGCATTCAGAATGCCGTTAATATGCTGACCCACCTGGAGGAACACGTCAGCGAAGAAATTTCGCACTTCAGAGATGACGCCTATGTCAGTCAGCAGGCAAGCGAACCCCTTGAAACCTTTATTACAAACATAACCATGGCGGATAACACGACGCAGGGAATGCTTGCAGATCATCAGGCCGGAAAATTCATGCCGGCGTATGCAGGAGGCATTTCGCATTCAGATTTGGATAAACTGGCCACTGATCAGACTAAAAATGCACAGCAGATTTTTCTGGAACGGCATTTTGGGTTTATGGCCCTCTCCCAGTGTTGGTTTTATCTGGAATGCATCCGCGAAGATATCCGGAAATTTATTCGTCCGGCAATGGAAATGCGTTCAGCAGTCTTTCAAAAAGCGTTTTCCATCATCGAAAGTCAATTGAAGGATTGCAGGGCCCGTCTTTTTGAAGTGGGAATCGAGAGCCAGGCATATTATGAAGCTTTTTGTACTTGGTTTGCAGCCCTGGATCCCCAACTCCATCCAGAATCTTTGGCTGAAGCCATTCGAATCCAGGGGGTAACAACATCCTCGGAACAACGCTTGTATATCCGCCATCTTGAAAAAACCTATGCAGAACCTTTTTCTCAAGCCATTAAAAAACATTTAAATGTCCAGTTGGATGCAGGCGGGTCAGGTCCCAAACAGGCAGCTTTTTCAATCTGGCTGAAGGAGCATGTTGCACCTGAAATTCAAAAAGAAACCAGGAAAGCGATGATCATCCCTCCTGGTTCTCCGCAACCGGAGCCCATCAATCTAATGGTTTTATCTCGAGATGACTCCGATATGGATATCAGCGGAATTGTCAACGAAACTTCCATTCCGATAAACGCCCTGCTGCCGACAGAATCCCCCGTTCTTCTTCATATCGAGCGAGGCATTCCCTTGAGTTACCTAACCGGTATTCAACGGTGGTTTCTGGATTATCAGGATGCCATTTTCGAAGAACAGCCTGTTCATGTGATAAAATCCCTGGTGTACATGGGTGAAGCATGGATTCCGCAGCGGACTGACCCGGAATATACGCCGCGTTCCCTGTTCTGGATGGCTTTAAGGCTTGGCATTTTGGAGGAAAATGCGGAAAAGGTTTCTTTCCCCAGCCGGCGGGCCAGCTACTGGAACATTTTGTGGAACCGGAGCGAAAACGTCCCGATATGGCTGTCCCATCAGGAAATGATTCAGATCATGACCCAAAACAGTTCTCTCTGCCAGGAAATCGCGGAACGTATTGAAGTAGAATTGAGCCGATCGCCTTATGAGTATCAGGAACCCGGACAGGTTGCCGAAAGCCTGCTAAAAAGTGACCGGCTTCGACCCACATTACAGGAAAATCCGTCTCTTAAATCCGAAATACTTCGGTTCATCGATCGCATCTTTCGAGACATGAATCAGTCAGCTTCAAAAACCGAGGATTGACGACAACAATATGAAGGAATATCACTATCTACACGTAAACTTTCACCTGGATCCCAATACCGATCCATATCGGATGGAAATATACGTTGATTCGGATCAGAACATTCGCGATATACTGCGCGCTTTTATCAACCTGGACGACAGTGCATGGTCCGTAATGGATGGCGCCGGAAATATCGTTGATAAGATGACCGGTGATAGCCTGCGATCCTGGACCCCGCTTCACGTTGTTTCCGGCCACACGAAAGCATCTCTGTCCCCTCCCGAAAATGGGGTTGAATCGCACCAGTCCCTGGATATCCGCTATTTTCCGCCGTTCAATCTATCTACCCCCGAAATTCGTCGGCAGGAAATATTCATTGATCTCGAAAAGATCCCGGGACGTATCGATCAATGGGTCAGCGCGGGCTTTACGCCGGACGGGCGTATCTGGCTCATGGGCGAAAGGCGGATTTACTGCATCGATATTTTTGAAAATCAATTCAGTTTACATGGCGCCGGGCTGGATCTGCCTTATGGCTTTTCGGGAAACGGATTGCTATCCTATAAAGATTTGCTCCTGATCTATGATCATCAAGCATGCTTTTCGCTGTCGATGCAAACCTTTATTGAAACTGCCGGAACCGCCGTCAGATGGGCGGAATTTTACAGACCTGAAACTGGCCAAATCCTGGAGGTTCAGCAGAGTTTTCATGGCGTGCAGATTCTATGCAGAAAGCAAAGCACACTATCATGTGCTGAAAACGTGGACGGTCATTGGCGTGAAAATTTCGAGTTTACAATTAGCGGCAACCTGAAATCTTCGGTTCTTCAAGGCATGGGCCTGATCTGGGCTGATCATTTGGGAGAGGTTTTTACCAATGAAAAAAGTTCCCTGTTCTTGAGCCACCCCGGTAAAGATCATGAACCTCTTCAATTGAAACAACTCCCCAATCGTGATTTGATGCTTCTTCGAGGGCCGTGGATTCATGTCATCAGTCACGACCGGGAAGACAAGTTGGAATTAAAATATCGGTTTTACATTCCCCGACCTATCACGATCAGCCTTGAAAAAAACGTGTTAACCATTTTGAGAAGCGACAATAAAATTCATCTCATGTTACTTTCTCAGGAAAATTTTATGCCCACGCCTGACTTATACGAGCAGATTCCAACATTAAAGAGGGTGGTATAAACACTTAAGGAGGTTATTCGGATGCCAAAGACAATCAATTACAAATCCAAGATTCGTCGCACCCTGGATCGAAGAACGGATTTTGAGGTTGAGATTGTCCACGTTCTGGACCGCCTGAAACTGCGTTATCCGAAAATGACGAATCTGGAAGACATTGTTCTTCGAGTTGTAAGAAGTCTGGCAAAATGTACCCCTTATGACTGGCGGTTTACGGACAGTGTCTCCAGTCGTTTTTTTGTCATTGATCAGGAAAGCGGCGCCAAATTCATGGGGATGACCATCCGGGATTCCCAGAACATTCAGAATATACTGAGTTTTATTCAAAGGAATGTCAGAAATTCATCCCTCATCCTGTCGGAGCTGGATAATAAAATCCAATTTTATATTGATGAAATCGAGAATCCAAATTTAAGTATTTCTCACCATATCAGAACCGTTTACCCCAAGGGCGATAAAAGCGAAATCGCTGAAGAGCGCGAACTGTTTGAAAAAGCCAGGGATAATGTAGGTCATGTGGTACCGCTGGCGTCCCGCAAGCTGGGCTCCAGACCCAATGCCATCGTGGACCCTGATGGAGCCTTATGGGTTCGGCAGCACATGAACTGGATAGACCTCAAGAACACTTCCGCTCCGGAATACTACCTGTTTCAGCCCATCACCAGAAATTACGGCATCACTAAAAATACATTCAGAATATTTTCTTATGATGCAAATGGAAATTTAAAAACCCATCAGGAAAAAACCATTAACTGCGAGAGTCATCATCCGGGCATAAAAGATTTTAAACCGGGATTTGCCCCAACTGACATCCGGTCTGAATCCTACTGGAAAGTACCGACTTATCTGGACAGGCGGTTGATCGACCTGGATTACAAGGAAAGATATTCAAAGGAACTGATTGATAAAGGCGAAGATGGCATTACGTCTGATGAGTTGATCGAGCTCTACTACCTGAAAAAAATTGTCGAAAAAGCCAAAGAAAAACTACACCGTAAATAAGGAGCCCCCATGCTGATCGCCGATTTCCTTAAACTCCCTCCCCCAGCGGGGGAGGGTCGGCGTG
>DAIEFO010000127.1 GCA_027325475.1 Desulfobacteraceae bacterium
AAAATATCACCATCAAACGTTTTGTGAGATTCCAGGTAGGGGAGTGATTCCTTGAAACAACCGCTCTACAAACGCGTCCTTCTTAAATTAAGTGGCGAGGCCCTGATGGGCAATCAGGGGTTTGGCATTGATCCGGACATGATTAAATACGTGGCGGATGAAATCCGCTCTGTCATGGATATTGGTGTTCAAACGGCCATTGTGGTTGGCGGCGGTAATATCTTCAGGGGTATTGCCGCCAGTTCATTCGGTATGGACAGAACCTCCGCAGACCATATGGGCATGCTGGCCACCGTTATCAACAGCATCGCGCTTTCAGACGCTTTAGAGCGTAAAGGCGTTCAGACACGTGTTCAGACCGCTATTTCCATGCATGAGGTTGCTGAGCCGTTTATTGTGCGTCGAGCGGTCCGTCATTTAGAAAAGGGCAGGGTTGTTATTTTTGCAGCCGGTACGGGCAGCCCCTATTTTACCACAGATACCGCTGCAGCGTTGCGGGCGCAGGAAATTCATGCCGAAATTTTGCTGAAAGCTACCAAAGTGGATGGCATTTATGACGCCGATCCGGTCAAAAACAGCCAGGCGCAGTTTATCAAAACCATCAGTTATATGGAAGTGCTCGAACGCCAGTTGAAGGTGATGGATATGACGGCCATATCTCTGGCGATGGACAACCAGCTTCCACTGGCAATCTTCAATCTTCATCACCCGGGAAATATCCGCAAAGTAGTCTGCGGAGAAGATGTGGGCACCCGGATCAGCAACTGAACCATCAGCGTAAAAGGTGTTTCCATGATTGAATCTATTCTTCAGGATACTAAAGACGCCATGGACAAATCTCTGGCGGCTTTGAAAAATGAGTTCAAGCGAGTGCGTACGGGGCGTGCTTCCCTTTCGATTTTGGACGGAATCCGGGTGGACTATTACGGAACGCTCACGCCGCTGTCTCAGATGGCGTCTCTGTCTGTTCCTGAAAGCAGGTTGATTTCCATTCAACCCTGGGATGTATCCGCCATTCGTGATATCGAGAAAGCGATTTTAAAATCCGATCTGGGGTTAACGCCATCTAACGACGGTAAGGTCATCCGGATATCTATCCCGCCGTTGACATCGGACCGCCGGAAAAGTCTGGTAAAAATCATCCACAAAATGAGCGAGGAACACAAAGTCGCTATCCGCAATATCCGCAGAGATTCCAATGAGCTCGTTAAAAATCTCAAAAAAGACGGTGAGGTTTCGGAAGACGATATTTTTAAGGCTCAGGATAAAATTCAGAAAATAACGGATGATTATATCAAGAAGGCGGATGCTATCTACAGCGAAAAAGAGAAAGAAATCCTTGAATTCTGAGTTATCAGCAGCAAATGTTTCTGTCCGGGAGGTACAACTGGATCCCGCCCGGCTTCCAGCGCATGTCGCAATTATCATGGACGGCAACGGGCGATGGGCCAGACAGCGATTGCTGAACCGGGTACTGGGGCATGAAAAAGGCGCTGACACGGTCAGAGCCATTGTCACCGCCAGTCGGGAAATCGGTATTTCCACACTGACCCTGTACGCATTTTCCACGGAAAACTGGCAGCGTTCCGCTTTGGAAGTGTCCGCACTCATGTCACTTCTCAAAAAATTTCTGGAATCGGAAAAACCGGTCATGATGGCCAATGACATTCGTTTAAACGCCATCGGCCAGATCGAACGTCTTCCCGATGATGTTCAGAATGTGCTGCGAGCTGTCATGCAGGCAACCGCCCAAAATCACGGAATGCGCCTCAACCTGGCATTGAGCTATGGCGGACGGGCGGAAATCGTCCGGATGGCCCGGATGGTTGCGGAAAAAGCCGTTTCTGGCGTTTTGAGCCCCTCATCCATCACGGAAAATACGATCGCCGATTGTCTGTACACCCATGATATCCCGGATCCTGACCTGCTGATTCGTACCAGCGGTGAAATGCGCATCAGTAACTTCCTGCTCTGGCAGATTGCATATTCCGAACTTTATTTTACCAGCACCCTGTGGCCCGATTTTTCAAAAGAGGAATATATAAATATTCTTAAGGCATATCAGCAGCGGGAACGCAGGTTCGGCACGGCATGATATTTTCCTCCCATGCCAAACGCTGGATAACGGGGCTGTCACTGCTCCCGCTGTTGATATTCTGGCTGGGCTGGGGAAATCCACTGATGTTTGCGCTGCTCGTGGCGCTGGCGTGTATGGCGGCCATGTGGGAATATTTTCGTATGACGCTGGGCGCTGGTACGGCACTCTCCCATATGCCTCTGACGGTTGTCGGTTTCATTGCCGGGCTTGCCGTACTCTGTACCGCGTATGTCAATGAACCCTGGCTCTATGTTTTTATTCTGGCGCTCAATATGATGGCGGCCGGGTTCTGGGTCCTGCTTCGGTATCCATCCGGAGCGTCGGCTGTGCAGTCCGCATCCTTTCAGGTTCAGGGAGTGATCTACATCCCGGTGTTGCTCTCCTCTCTGATATATGTCCGCAGTTCCGAAGACGGCCGCCTCTGGATATTTTTTACTCTGGTGATTGTCTTTGCCGGGGATATCGGCGCATATTATGCCGGTTCGTATTTGGGGCATCATAAACTCTGTCCGGCGGTCAGCCCCAATAAAACCGTCGAAGGTTCTGCAGGCGGCCTTCTGGCCAATGTGCTGGCAGGAGGAATCATGAAAGCGCTGTTGTTGCCTTCACTTCCATGGGCGCCTTGTATTGCGATGTTTTTGTGCATTGGTGCGGCCGGACAAATCGGCGATCTGTTTGAGTCCGCCCTGAAACGATCGGTTCAGGTCAAGGACTCCGGCAATTTGCTTCCGGGGCATGGTGGAATGCTCGACCGGATTGACGCATTGTTGTTTGCATCGCCGATTGCGCTTATTTTTAAAAAATACATCCTGGGTTGATACCCTCAAAATAAATCCTGGTTATGACAACATCTCTTTCCATTCTGGGATCGACCGGTTCTATCGGGCGAAATACCCTTCATATCGTTGAACAATTTCCGGAACGGTTCAAGGTCAGGGCGATCGCAGCCAGATCCAACATTGCAGGGCTTGCCGACCAGATCCGGCGGTTTTCACCGGATATCGCCGTTATTTTTGATGCATCCAGGGCGATGGCGCTCAGGGAACGGCTGCCGTCCGGAACCCAAACCGAAATTCTGTCCGGTCCAGAAGGACTCGAAGCCGCCGCTACATTGGAAGAGGTTCATCTGGTCATCGGTGCCATGGTCGGCGCTGCCGGGTTGATGCCGGTTCTCAAAGCCATTGCCGCAGGCAAGGATATTGCGCTGGCCAATAAGGAAACCCTGGTGATGGCCGGTGATCTGGTGATGGCGCAGGCGGCTGAAAAAAATGTGCGAATACTTCCGATTGACAGCGAACACAGTGCTATTTTTCAATGCCTTCAGGGAAATAATCCTGGCGCGGTGCAGAAACTGATTCTGACCTGTTCCGGCGGGCCGTTTCGTCATAAGCCTCTAAATGAATTTTCTCATATCCGGGTAGCGGATGCGCTTGCGCATCCCAACTGGGAAATGGGTAAAAAAATCACGATTGATTCCGCAACACTGATGAATAAAGGTTTGGAGGTTATCGAAGCCCGCCATTTATTTGGAGTTCCCAGAAACCGGATCGATGTTGTCATTCATCCTCAAAGTGTGATACATTCCATGGTGGCGTTTCAAGATGGTTCCGTTATGGCGCAGCTCGGTATTCCGGATATGAAAACCGCCATTGCATATGCCCTGTCTTATCCGGAAAGACTCCCGCTTCATCAGCAGCTTCCGGATTTTCCCCGGATAGGTGCATTGACATTTGACACCCCGGATATCGAAAGATTTCCCTGTCTCCGGTTGGCCTGCGATGCCTGCGATGTCGGCGGCAGTCTTCCCGCGGTCATGAATGCCGCCAACGAAATTGCGGTTCAGGCGTTTCTGGATGAAAAAATTTTGTTTACCGATATTCCTGATATCATTCGTCATACGATGGATCAGCATGCGGTGTTTCACACGGATGATCTGACGCAACTTCTCGAAGCAGACCATTGGGCGCGGCATACGGCAATCCGTCAGATGGATATCATTTCCCGAAAATAGGTTATCATGACTCAGAATATTTTTGCGTTTATCATTGTTCTCAGCGTCCTGATTCTGGTGCACGAACTGGGACATTTTCTGGTGGCCCGGCTTTTCGGCGTTGGTGTCGAGAAATTTTCGCTGGGATTTGGTCCCCGTATTGCCGGAAAAACAGTCGGCATCACCGATTACCGGCTTTCAGCCATCCCTCTGGGCGGATATGTCAAGATGATCGGTGATGAACCGGATTCCGAAATCCCTCCGGAAGATATTCACCTGGCCTTTAATCATAAACCGCTGTTCAAGCGCTTTCTCATTGTAGCCGCAGGTCCATTTTCAAATCTCTTGCTCGCGGTGGTGATCTTTCTGGGACTGTTTCTGGCAACCGGCATTCCGGTTATCAATCCTGTGATCGGGAAAATTGATCCGGGATCTCCTGCCAGTCATGCAGGCATCCAGCCCAATGATCGAGTCATTACCATCAACGGGAAACCGGTTGACAGCTGGGAGGCCATGTCCAACATCATCACTTCCAGCGGAGGACGCGAACTGACCATTGCAATACAACGGGGCGTTCAGACTGTGGACATTCATGTCACGCCGTCGAAGCAATCTGCCAAGAACCTGTTCGGAGAATCTGTTGACCGCTACATTATCGGGGTGATGTCTGCAGGGGAATCCCACATTCGGAAGCTCACCATTCCGGAGGCTTTTTCGGAAAGTCTGGTTCAGACATACCGGATTGCCGAGCTGACGGCGCTCAGCATTGTCAAGATGATCGAGGGGAGCATATCCACCAAGACACTGGGCGGTCCTATCATGATTGCGGAAATGGCCGGACAGCAGGCCAGAGAAGGTGCAGCCAGTTTCATTTTCTTTATCGCGCTGCTCAGCATTAATCTGGGGATTTTGAATTTTTTGCCCATTCCCGTTCTGGATGGCGGGCACTTGTTCTTTTTTCTCATCGAAGCCATTATCCGCCGGCCTTTGAGCGTACGGGCGCAGGAACTTGCCCAGCAGGCAGGCATTGCCGTTCTGGCGCTGCTGATGATTCTGGTGTTTTACAACGATATTCACCGGATTTTTTTCGCAGGATAAACCATGCCATACCGACTTGAAATCACGTTAAAATCCGATCTGCTGGATGCCGAAGGCGAGAGTATCCGCAAAAAGACCCAAAACTATTTCGGTATCGGTCTTGTGTCTGTCCGGACAATTCAGATCATCACCATCGATGCATCACTGACACCGGATCAGCTCGCCGCCATACAGACAGATATCTTTACGAACCCGGTCACTCAAATTTCCGCATGGACGCCGTTGTTGCTGCCATTTGACTGGGCTATCTGGGTTGGGCTCAAGCCCGGTGTCAGGGATAACCCCGGCAGCACGGCCGTGGAAGCCATTGAAGATGTTTTAGGCATGACCTTGAAACCGGGAGAAGCCATCTACACATCCAGGCGCTACTGCATTCAGGCCGAAGGGCTTACCCGGGAGCATGCCGATACCATCGCCGCCAGTCTTCTGGCCAATGATATCATTCAGCAGTGGCAGGTCTATCCGGCTTCGGACTGGGATCCGTCGGTCGGTGTCGGCTTTCGGATACCCAGGGTTCAACTCAACCATCAACCGGCGGTCGCGGTTATTCCCATTGACAGTGACCGGAAGCTGCTGGAGGTCAGTAAATCCCGGAATCTGGCCTTGAATGTTCAGGATATCCCGGTCATACGCAAATATTTCCTCGGTTCACAGGTTCATGATGAACGTGCGCAATGGGGGCTTTCAGATCCGACGGATATCGAGCTGGAGTACATTTCACAAGGAAGAAGCGATCACTGTAATCACAACACATTCCGAGGGCTGTTTCACTATCGCAATCTGGATACCGGCGACAGTGTGGATGTCAACAACCTCTTTAAAACCTGCATTGAGGCGCCGACGCTCGAGCTGAAGCGTCAGAAACCCTGGGTGGTTTCGGTGCTGTGGGACAATGCGGGGGCCGCGCGCTTTGATGATGACCACTATTATGTGATTACCGGGGAAACTCATAATTCTCCTTCCAACATGGAAGCCTACGGCGGTGCTATCACCGGGATTGTCGGCGTTTATCGCGATCCGCTGGGGACCGGCAAGGGAGCCCGCCTCATCATGGGCAGTTATGGCTTTTGTGTCGGCGACAGAAATTACGCCGGGGATTTAAAACCCCATCTGCACCCACGGCGTCTTTTAGACGGTATTATTGAAGGCGTCCGGGATGGGGGCAACAAAAGCGGCATTCCGACCACATTCGGCCAGACCCTGTTTCATCCGGGGTATATGGGAAAATGCCTGGTGTTTGTCACCGCTCTGGGCATCATGCCTGCCCGGATTCTGGGGCAGCCCGCCGAAGAAAAGCAGGCGTTACCCGGAGACCTGGTCATCATGTGTGGTGGACGGGTCGGTAAAGATGGTATCCATGGTGTGACGGCGTCGTCGGAAGTTTTTTCGGAACATACGCCGGCAGGTCATGTACAGATCGGCGATCCTTATAC
>DAIEFO010000128.1 GCA_027325475.1 Desulfobacteraceae bacterium
ATTCCTCAGGATTTGCGCGCCTCGCCTGCGGACTTTTTACAAAGCCGTCCCAAAATCGACTTTTCACGAAGGCATCAAAATTGTCGTGAATCAGCTTGGCGCTTTCGGCGAACCGCAATGATATTCTTCACAGACCTGTGGCCCTGTGAAGAATTCATCCGGCGTTAGAGAATTTCCGACTGTTTTTCCTTGAGGATACGACCATTTTCTGATAGCCTTCCCAAATTTACAAAACAAATTGTCAGTCAACTTCAACATCATGCTGGCATAGTATATACTTCATCATCTGACATATACGATCGCCATGGCGAGGAATTATGAGCTTTTTAAACGGATTGTTAGGGGTTTTTTCCAGTGATCTTGCCATAGATCTGGGGACAGCCAACACCCTGGTTTATGTGAAGGGCAAGGGCATCGTATTGAGTGAGCCATCGGTGGTGGCCGTCAGAACCGATAACCGGAGCAAGAACCGGGTGCTGGCGGTGGGGCTGGAAGCGAAGAACATGCTGGGAAAAACGCCGGGCAATATAGTTGCCATACGGCCGATGCGAGATGGCGTCATTGCCGATTTTGAAGTGACAGAGGCCATGCTGCGCCATTTTATTCACAAGGTTCATAATCGGCATTCTTTCGTTCGCCCCAGAATTATTATCGCGGTGCCTTCCGGAATCACCCAGGTGGAGAAACGGGCGGTGCGTGAATCCGCGGAATCCGCGGGTGCACGCGAAGTCTTTTTGATCGAAGAACCTATGGCCGCTGCGATTGGTGCGGGTCTGCCCATCACCGAACCTACCTGCAACATGGTGGTGGATATCGGCGGTGGTACGACCGAAGTGGCGGTTATTTCTCTGGCGGGCATTGTTTACTGCAGATCGTTGCGGGTGGCTGGGGACAAAATGGACTCCGCCATCATGCAGTACATCAAACGCAAATATAATCTGCTGATCGGAGAACGCACTTCCGAGGTGATCAAGACTACTATTGGAAATGCCTATCCGGATGAGCAGGAGCTTGAAACCATCGAGGTCAAGGGAAGGGATCTCGTGTCCGGCATTCCCAAAATACTTACGATAGATTCCGAGGAGATCCGTCTGGCCATTGCCGAGCAGCTGGATGCCATCCTTGAAACCGTAAAGATCGCTCTGGAACAGACGCCGCCGGAATTGTCCGCGGACATTGTGGACAGAGGCATTGTACTGACAGGGGGCGGTGCGCTTTTGAAAAATCTGGACAAACTTCTGATGGAGGAAAGCGGTCTGCCTGTGCGGGTTGCGGATGATCCCCTGTCAACGGTTGCCCTGGGATCTGGTAAGGCGCTGGACAGCATAGAAATCCTTAGACAGGTTGTCATTACCTGAGTCTTATGTTTTCAAAAAAAATGATGGTCATTGCAGCCGTTTGCGTTCTGATAGCTATCAACCTGATCGCTCTTTTTGTTTCTGCAAGATATGTCACTCCTTCATCCGGTACTTGGAGCTTCGGGCTGCGGTTTATCTCTCCGCCGCAACAGGCGGTAGCTGTCATCATCCGGTCTGTCAAGACGATATGGACGCATTATTTTTATCTGGTTTCAACGGAAAGCGAAAATGATCGTCTTAGGAAGCTGTTGGCCGATGCTTCCCGCAATGATGTTCAGTGTATGGAAGCCGAACAGGCAAACAGCCGCTTTCAGAAATTGCTTGATTTCAAAAACAGCGATTCGGTACGTTCCGTAGCGGCGGAGGTTATTGGAAAAGATCCGTCCCAGTGGTCCAAAACAATCATTATCGACAAGGGGCTTTCCGAGGGTGTGAATAGAGGCCTTGCGGTTGTGGTTCCAAATGGGGTGGTAGGTCAGGTGGTTGATGCTGCCAATCACTACGCAAAGGTGCTTCTGGTTATAGATTCCAATTGTGCGGTGGATGCACTGGTGCAGCAAACCCGGGCCCATGGCATCGTCAAGGGGGATTCCGAGTCCGGCTGCCTTTTAAAATACGTTTCCAGAAAAGAAGCCGTTAATATCGGCGATGATGTGGTGTCTTCCGGACTGGACGGCGTTTTTATGAAAGGGCTTCAGATCGGAAAAGTATCCGCTATTGTCCGGGATCGATCCGGCATATTTCAAGATATCACAGTGACGCCATTTGTTGATTTTGAAAAAATTGAAGAGGTTCTCGTCCTGCTGACTCCGCCGCCTTCAGCATCCACCATCAATCGCTGAAAGGCGCCCTGATGCAATGCGATTATGAAGCGCAGGCGCATCCGGATAGCTGATCCATCGGAAGTTGATTCATGAACCCTGCGCTGCATATCGTTCTGATTGTATTTCTGGTGGTGTTTCAGACCACCGTGTATGATCTTTTTCCCGTTCTGACGCATTTTGTGGACATTGTTATTGCTTATGTCGTTTATGTGGGGCTATTTCTACCGTTTGGCGTCAGTGTCGGGCTGGTCGTGGTTCTGGGCGTCTTGATGGACAGCCTTTCCGGCGGGCCGTTTGGACTGTATCTGACCGTTTATCTATGGATTGTGCTGGGTCTGAAACCATTTGTGACCATACTGAATCTCAAAAATATTTATACGTTGCAGATGCTTTTATGTGGCGCCGTTGTGTTCGAAAACCTGGTTCTGTTCGCGGGAACCGCACTGCTGAAGCATGAAATCGTGATCTCATCGGATACGCTCCGGGGAATGATATATCAACTGCTCTGGACAATTTTTCTGGGGCCTTTTTTCATTCGCTTTTTTAACAGCATGGAAACCCGACTGAACTGTCAGTCTCTTCCCCGGTAGCCTGACGCCATGTTAAACGATACCGCGCTGCATTCCCACCTGAAAACGCAGGTTCCGGATAATGACTGGTACAAACGAAGAATTATCGTTCTGCTGTGTCTGGTCGTGCCGGTGTTTATGCTGTTGCTGCTGCGGCTTTTCTATCTTCAGATTGTCGAGGGCGGAAATTTCAGGAAGCTTTCTGAACACAACTGTATCCGTCTGCAAGCCATTGATCCACCGAGGGGCCTTATCTTTGATCGCAACGGCAGGCTCTTGGTAGATAATCGTCCTTCCTATGACCTGAGCATTGTGGTCAGGGATGCCAAACCATTGAATGCAACACTTCAGCGTCTGTCACGATATACCCGTATGCCGCTGGATGCTCTCTGGGCTGAGATCGAAAAATATCGAAATCAACCTTCGTACAAGCCTGTGCCGTTGCTGCAGGATATCGGCAGAGATATGCTGGCGGTGCTGGAGGTAAACCGTTATGAGTTGCCAGGCATCGTGATAGATGTACGATTGCGCAGACTTTATGTCAACGATCAGAGCGCGGCTCATATTCTTGGATATGTGGGTGAGATCAGCAGCGATGAATTGAAATCTCCCCGATATGCCAATTATAAACGCTCAGATATTGTCGGAAAAGCCGGTGTTGAAAAAACGTTTGAGAATGTACTGCGCGGCGAGCGCGGTGGACGCCAGGTCGAAGTAAATGCTGCAGGACAACTTGTCAAAATCTTAAAAACGGTGGATGCGGTTCCAGGAAATAATTTATTTCTGTCATTTGACCTTGATCTCCAGCAAAAGGCCGAAAAACTGATAGATAATGTTCATGGAGCGGTCGTTGCGATGGATCCTGACACGGGATCTATTCTGGCGATGGCCAGCAGTCCGTCATATGACCCGAACATGTTCATTAATGGGTTCAGCCAGGAGCAGTGGCAAAAACTTATCAGCGATCCATTTCATCCTCTGGAAAACAAGGCGATTCAGGCGGAGTATCCCCCGGCATCTACCTATAAGATCATTACAGCGATGGCAGGTCTTCAGGAAGGTGTGATCAACGATGGCACTACGCTGTTTTGTCCCGGGTTCTATAAATTCGGAGGCAGAGATTATCGCTGCTGGAAAAAAAGCGGACATGGGTCTATCAATGTAACAAAGGCGCTGGCGGAATCCTGTGATGTGTTTTTCTATCAGGTGGGCTTGCGTCTGGGGGTTGACAGACTGGCTTTTTATGCCAAGGCCAGCGGTTTGGGAAGCCTGACGGGGATTCAGCTTGATCATGAGTCGGCAGGGCTGGTGCCGACGTCCGACTGGAAAAAACGCCGGTTCAAGGTTTCCTGGCAAAGCGGAGAAACCCTGTCCGTGGCCATTGGTCAGGGATATAATCTGGTGACGCCGCTTCAGCTCTGTGCGATGATTGCAACCGTGGCCAATGGCGGGACGCGGTTTGTACCTCAGATTGTCAGTAAAATTGAAAATGCATCCGGGGATGTTATCAAAAAAACAGCGCCTGAGGTCGCCGGCCATCTGCCGGTTTCGCCAGATAATCTGGATATAGTGAAAAAAGGGTTGTGGGATGTGGTTAATGAAAGGTATGGAACGGGCAGGATTGGTGCCATACCGGGGGTGGAAGTCAGTGGGAAGACCGGAACCGCTCAGGTTTTCAGCCGGAAAACCAATGATACTGAAAACGAAAAACAGCGGACAGAGCGCCTGAGATCTCATGCGTGGTTTGTGTCGTATGCACCATCGGATAATCCTAAAATAGCCGTTGCCGTGCTGGTCGAACATGGTGTACATGGCGCCAGCGCGGCGGCGCCGATTGCCAGGGAAGTAATTCGGGCATATCTGTCCGAAAGTACTTCACAGCCTTCTGGAGAGGCGCATCAATAACAATGGATATCATCATGTTTGACGACTTCGTAAAAAGTCCGCATGCTGCGTTGCGCCGCATCCTTCGTCATTGCGGCGTACCACAAGTACGCTTCATTCCTCAGGATTTGCGCGCCTTGCCTGCGAACTTTTTACGAAGCCGTCCGAAATTCGACTTTTTACGAGAGCATCATGTTTGATCGCAGATTAATAGAAAATTTTGACTGGGTGCTGCTGCTGGTGACATTGCTGCTGGTGGCTTCCGGACTGATAACGCTTTACAGCGCCGCCAGTGCAGGAATGCCGGTGACCCAAGCGTTTTATTTCAGGCAGCTCATGTGGTTTGGGGCCGGGATACTGGTGATGACAGGGGCCTTTCTATTCAATTACAGAAAATTAGACCAGTATGCATATATAGCCTATGGATGTTGTATTCTTATGCTTCTGGCGGTGCTGGTCGCCGGAAAATATGTTGCAGGGTCGAGGCGCTGGCTGGCGCTGGGGCCGGTTTCGCTTCAACCGTCGGAACTGGTCAAAGTTGCCGTTATCATGGTGCTGGCGCGCTATTATTCCCGATCTGCAACAGTCAAGGGAATGGGGTTCCGGGAACTTCTGATACCCATGCTCCTGACGGGCATTCCTTTTGCCCTGATCGTCAAACAACCGGATTTGGGAACGGCGATGACGATCGTCATTATTGCAGCGACCATGACCCTGTTCAGTAAAATTGAGAAACGAACGCTGGTATGTATTTTCATATGCGGGCTTGTAACGGTTCCGGTAATCTGGCTGTTTTTGAAAGGATATCAGAAGCAGCGGATACTGACCTTTCTGGAACCGGATCTGGATCCACTGGGTGCGGGATATCATATTATCCAATCGAAAATCGCAATCGGTTCCGGCATGTTGTTTGGTAAAGGCCTGTTGATGGGTACCCAGAATTCGCTCTCGTTTTTACCGGAACATCATACGGATTTTATTTTCTCTGTTCTTTCCGAAGACTGGGGATTCATCGGTTCCGCTCTCATCTTGCTTTTGTTTCTGTTTCTGATCGTTTGGGGCCTGAATATTGCGCATGGGTGTCGTGATTCATTCGGAATATTGATGGCTGTGGGTATTTCAGCGCTCATTGGATGGGAAGCCGTAATCAATACAGGAATGGTAATGGGGTTGCTCCCGGTGGTGGGAATTCCACTGCCGTTTATCAGCTATGGAGGTTCATCAGTTATCAGTATGATGCTGTGCATGGGAATATTGATGAACATCAGTATGCGCCAATTTATGTTTGAGTGAATCGGAATATCGATGGACGACTTCACAAAATGTACAATTCCAGTGCTGAATCTTTCGCGATCCAGCTTGCGAATCCTTCCCCCAAAACGATTTTTTATGGCGGAATTAATATTTAACTGTCCGAAAACTCATGTTCTTTTTTTAAAAAAGGGGCTGCTGGGAAAATTCGAAAAAAACTTTTGACAATATGTTCCGGCAGATGGTATAGACCGCAAGTCCAGACCATGATATGCAAAAATCAATAGATATTTATCGCTGTTCACAAATTGAAATTCATAATGAACGGAGGGTGTGCGTATGATTAGTGTTGATGGATCGGTTTTTATTCAAATTGCTAATTTCATTTTTCTGATTTGGGTGATGAATGTCATTTTGTATAAGCCCATTCGGAAAGCGCTGATTCAGCGAAAAGAAAAGATATCAGGTTTGGAATGCAGTATTTCAGATTTTATTTCTCAGTCTCAGGAAAAAGAAAATGCGTTTGCAGCAGGTATCAAGGAAGCTAGAGCGAACGGCCTTAAAGAAAAGCAGGCGATGATGCAATCCGGCGCTGAAGAAGAACGAATAATTATTGAGGGTATCAATAAAAAAGCTCAGGCCGACCTGTTGGCATCACGTGAAAAGATAGCAAAAGAGGCTGAAGCTGTCCGTGTTTCCCTTCAAAAAGAA
>DAIEFO010000129.1 GCA_027325475.1 Desulfobacteraceae bacterium
TTCGCTTAACGCGACAATTTTCATGATGTGGTGGCGGGCGTTGAGCTGGCGGTGTTCCAGTTGCTGGTAATAGTGTTGGGCTTTGGGAGAAAGCAAGAGAAAGCGCATGACGATTTTCTGATCTTTTGCTTTTTTGCGCTGGGCAATCAGCTCTTTGGGATGATCCGGATTTTCGATATCCTGACGGCGATCATAGGTTCTGGGATGACGGGCGATGAGTTTTTCCTGGTGATAAATACAGAGCCTGTCAGGATAGGTTTTTAACATAAGGCGCTGGCCGGCATATTCCGCCGGAACGGAATAGCGATTGGTATCCAGGGTAATGCGGAACTGCTTGCAGGCTCTGACGGGTGTGATGGTCGCTACGTCATAGGGCAGAGACGATACCGGAATCAGGCTGTCTTTTTCCTCGGTGAACATGTCGATGGGTTTCCTGCCGGTTTCACCATGAATGCGCACATTGGATATGGTATCCATCCAGTGAACGGCAGCCGGATTGACGACAGCCAAATCGGGGATTTCAAGGCCTGCCAGAAAGTTTTTTTTGACATAGCCGACCCCATTTTCGACACGGCCTTTTTCATTGCCTTTTCTGACGCCGCAGGGGGCGATGTGAAAACCGTAGTGATTGGCAAAATCCATGTATTTGGGATTCAGAACCGGGTCTTTGCCCAGAATGCGTTCCAGCACGCCGGTTTTAAGATTGTCGATCATGATTTTGTGGGGAACACCAAGTTTGTAAAAAGCGTTCTGATGGCAGGCCAGAAAATGCTCCATGGTCTGCGACACCGTAAATTCAACATACATCATCCGGCTGTAACACATGACCATGACAAAGAAATTCAGCTTTCGGGTGGTAGAACCGACTCTGACCGCGCCATAGGTTCCCCAGTCCACCTGGGCGCATTCACCCGGTGCAAAAGACAACTTGAGAAATGCCTCCACTCGTTTGGGCCGGACTTTGCGCACATAGTCTTTGACGATGGTAAATCCGCCGGTAAACTCCATTTCCTGAAGTTTTTGAAATATCTGGGTTGCGGAAAAGGGGTACTCTTCCAGACGACGGATGATATAGTCCTTGAAGGGATCCAGTTTGCTGGATTTGGATGCGGATTTTCTCTGACAGTAATGGCCTTTATCAAACCATTTCTGAACCGTTCGCTCGTCCAGTTCCAGTTTTCTGGCAATCTGCGGGCAGGTGAGTCCGTTTTTATGTTCTGCTTTAATTTTCATGAACGTTTCATAATCAATCATGATGGCCTCCAATACGCTTAAAGATGTCTTTTAAAGTCATGGGGGCATCTGTGTCGGTTGATCGGGGCATGGATTCTTTGACAGATGTATCCAGCGGCAGAATCTGGTAGATCGGTTTTTTCCAGGCAACCAGGCCGATATGAATCAGATTGTCTCTGGCCTTTTCCAGCACCGTGAAATCCATGGAAAGCCGGTTCATGATCGAATCGTCTCCATAGTAGCTCAGGCCGCTGGCATCGCTGACCGTCACCAGAAACAGATACAGGGCCGCCGCCGGGTGACTGCACTGCTCGATATGCCGGTCATGCACCAGGCGGTGATCCAGCCAACTGAAGTGCCTGGGTATCTTTCGGATCCGCTGAGCAAAGATAGGCGTTTTGGGAATCAAGATGTCCTCCTTTGTTGTTTTTATGGGTGATTGATAATATCCAGCCCGGATTGTATCAGGCAGCGAACGGTCTTTACCATGTTATCTTGTAACGGATCGCCTATAATATTTGCAATTAGCCCAAGTAAAACAATTGGTTGTGAGTTTATGATATCTTGTAACGGCCCAAAATCCAATTTGACATCTTTTTGTTTAGTTTCAATAACTTCTGGCGTTATGACATCTTGTAACGGAGTCCTCTTTTTTGACGATTCCCGGCGCCAATACCCCGGATGACTTTTTCGCCACTCACTGACCCGATTCTGGTTCTGGGGACTGCGGAAGTAGTCCTGGTTTTCCGGCTTTTCAAGCCAGCGTTTCTGGCTGTCTTTTTTGCTGGCGTTACGGCATTCCGGAGTGCGACAACAAAATTTCTGACGACTGCCGTTTCTGGCATCCGGCAAAAATAACTGGTTGCAATGTGGACATTTTTTCCTTTTCATCACTTGTGATCCTCCTGAAAGAATCATAAGAGATAAAAAGAATTTTGTGAAAATTTAGCGAAAAAACATACAGGGGGAATAAAATCGAAGAAAAGGGAAGAAGAATTTCTTAAAAGATTTTCATGAAGTAAAGTCAAAAGAAAATTTCAACATTTTCAAACCGCCAAACAAAATACAAATTCAGGTCGCCGCTGACAGGCGTCAAGGTTCGGTCGTACTGTACTCAAATTCTAAGCAAAATTATCTCCGAAAGTGATCTTGAAGAACGAGTTAAAGCTTTGGAACAAAAATTGGGGGATAAACCATGAACCTTAAAAACCGAATCGAAAAGTTGGAAGGCCGCGGGCATACTGAAGCTACTGTCAAGTTTATCGGGGAATATGACTGGATGCCGTCTATAAAAACCGTGGCGGACTGGCAGGTGGTGTGTAAGCTGATTGACGATAAGTATTCTAAACAAAAACGCATATCAACATAAGGGTTGCATCCAGAAAACCCCGCAAATCGCATCTGAGAGCGTTTACCTGTAAATACCGACTGTTATTATGTTTGAGGCAGGGGACTTGATGTAGATTTCGGACAAGTTTTCAAATTCGCCACACGTGGCGCATTTGGGCCTCAAAGTCCTCCAGCTTCTTTCCTACGATTCCACCCCCGAATCCGCCCGACAAGAAGCTCTTGGAAAATCAGAAGCCGGTGAAAAGCTCTCCATCAAAAGCACCAAAGTAGTTTCCGGCGCTGATATTTTCGTACTGATCTAAAAAAATCACCTATACCAACGTAAGCACCCTGCCCTAAAAAACCCGCAAATCGCATCTGATGAAGCCTACCCTGTGAATGCTGTCAACTTTCGACGGCGCTATCCCGGTCATGGGCAATACCTGAGACACAATGTCACAAGTTGACGGTTGAGTTCAAAAGTGACGTTCGGTTCATGTTTTGTAATGGGAGTCGCTACAGGAAAAAAAGCTGGACAGGCGCTGGACAGAATCCTAATTTGACAAAAAAGGGGTTTAGGCATTTAGCCTTAACCCCTTGATTTCATTGGTGGGCCGTGTTGGAATCGAACCAACAACCTACTGATTAAGAGTCAGGTGCTCTACCAATTGAGCTAACGGCCCATGACCTTCGCTATATATCCAGCTCAGAATATTTTGTCAAGCAATTAACACGGTAATTTCGTTCTACTGGCCCGACTATAAGACAGTTGATTATGCTGTTGGAACTCTCTTGCAAAAGCAGATGCCTGCATGGAAAACAAATTTACCGCGTTGAAAGCCCTCCAAAAACTACAGAAAAATCAGCCCGAAAATGATTAGAGACAGAATAACCCGATACCATCCGAAAACAACGAACGTATGCGTCTGTACATACCGGAGCATCCACCTGACCACAATGAAGGACACCACGGCGGATACAAGAAATCCCATCAGAACAAAACCCCAGTTTTCCGGAGACGCACCGGGATGTACGTGAAAAAGTGCCTGATAAATCTTAAGCCCGCCAGCCGCCAGCATAGTAGGGATACCTACCAAAAAAGAAAATTCCGTGGCCGCCGGACGACTCAATCCAAGCATCAAACTTAGCAAAATGGTGGCCCCTGAACGAGAAACCCCCGGAAACACGGCGGCAGCCAACTGCCCCACGCCCACCACAATGGCCACCGTCCAGGTGACGGTATCCTGAGGCGAACTTCCACGAAGCCACCGCTCTACAATCAAAAAACCGATACCCACCACCAGCATCGCCCAGGCAATTGGCTGAAGTGTTTCGGGAAGTTTTAACCCCGCTTTATCCATCAAAAAACCAAAAATACCGGTAATGACAAAGGCCAGCATAAGTTTGAGCGCATACTCCTGGGTGCTTTTTTCTCTCCACTTGAAAAAAAACTGGTGAAGCCGATCCGGAAACAGTGGCAATACAGCGATGACAGCGCCGCTTTGAATAACGATGTTGAAAAGATCGGTCTGACGCGGCAGCCAGTGTTCTGCAATCAACAGATGCGCCGTGGATGAAACAGGTAAAAATTCCGTAATGCCTTCTATAATTCCAAGAACGATAATGGCAATCCAACTATTCATAAACCTTTTCCCCTATCCAAAGTACGATATTGTATGGCTTCGGCCAAATGTTCCATCTGAATGTCCGAACTCTGACTCAAATCCGCTATGGTGCGGGATATTTTCAATATCCGGTTGTAAGCCCTGGCGGAAAGCCCCAGCCTGTCAACCGCAGATTCCAAAAGCGCATGACTGTCATGGGTGATCCGACAATACTTCTTGATATGCCGGCTCGACATCTGAGCGTTGGAAAATATAGCCGTTTGTGAAAATCTTTCAGACTGAATAGCTCTGGCCATATTGACGCGGCCCCGTATTTCTTCAGATGTTTCCGAAGATTTCTGTATGATGAGATCCTTATATGGCACAGCAGGCACATCAACATGAAGGTCTATCCGATCAAGGAGAGGCCCGGATATTTTAGATCGGTATTTGTGAATCTGCTGCGCCGTACAGGAACATTCATGCTTCGGATCGGAATAAAATCCGCAAGGACAGGGATTCATGGCGGCTACCAGCATAAAACTGGATGGGTAGGTAATGGTGGTGGCGGCTCTGGAAATGGTGACTTTCTGATCTTCCAGCGGCTGACGCAATACTTCCAGTACATGTTTTTTAAATTCGGACAGTTCATCCAGAAACAAGACCCCGTTATGCGCCAGACTGACCTCACCAGGCCTGGGAATATGCCCGCCGCCTATCAGCCCGGCATCGGAAATTGTGTGGTGCGGAGAACGAAACGGCCTCCGGGTTATCAGCGCCTGATCACGCTGAAGCATCCCGGACACACTGAAGATTTTGGTGGTCTCGATGGACTCATCGAAGGTAATGGGCGGAAGAATGGATGGCAACCTCTTGGCCAGCATCGTTTTCCCGGAACCAGGAGGCCCGATCATGATGAGATTGTGTCCGCCTGCCGCTGCAATTTCTAGCGCTCGTTTCACATGCTCCTGCCCCATAACGTCGGCGTAATCCAGATCAAACGCATCGCTCCGGTCGAAAATTCTCGAAATATCGGTCTGCTCCGGCATAATCGTCGTAAACCCTCTGAAAAAATCTACAAGTTCAGACAGGGTTTTAACTGGCAATACCCGGATGTTCTGAATCACGGATGCTTCCAAACGGTTTTCATATGGGACAACAATATTGGAATATCCGGACAGCTTCGCGCTTTGCGCCATGGGCAACGACCCGTTTACCGGCTTGATACGTCCATCCAGAGACAACTCACCCAGAAAAAGATAACGGGAAATCACCTCCTGTGAAATCAGCTTGCCGGCCGTCAGTATGCCAACGGCAATAGGAAGATCGAATCCGGTGCCTTCTTTTTTGATGCTGGCCGGAGCCAGATTCACGGTAATGCGATCATCCGGAAATGTATATCCAGAATTGCTGATAGCGGACTTGACCCGCTCCTTGCTTTCTTTAACCGAGGCTTCCGGAAGACCGACAATGGTAAAGTTCGGCAGTCCATATGCAATGTCCACTTCCACTTCGACGATATAGGCGTCAACACCAATGACGGCGCCACTCAGTATTTTGGCCAGCATGGGATATTCCTCTTCATATCGGTAATCATCCAGATGAATGCACCAGTTCAGAGGCAGGAACAATCTGAACGCTCCGATTCAACTCTGGTAATTCCTCCTGCAAAACCTGATATGTCATCATATGAGGATGACCAATGGCCACTGCCTGCCCTTTATGAAGCGCTTTTTGAATCAGCAATCGAAACTGCCTGCGAATGGCTTCGGCCTCCTGAATGTTGTCCAGAAAAACATCTCGCTCCGCATAAGGGACATGCAGCAACCGGGCGGACGAGGCCACCTTGCTCTCCGGAGTTGTTTTACTGTCAATAAAAAACAATTGGCGGCGTTTGATAACGGAACATATCTGGTTCATCTGATCCGAAGATGCGGTCAGGCGGGATCCCATATGATTGTTGACACCCTTGATATACGGAACAGCGTCTATGTCATCCCTTAATTGGCGCAGCAATGTATCGGGAGACATCCGCGTTAAGAGCGCTCCTGGCCCCGGATTGATCGCCGGATATTCGATCGGTTCCATAGGAATGTGCAGCATCAGTTCGATTCCGTTTTCCCTGGCCATTTCCACAACCTGGCGTTCATGCGAACTGAACGGTAAAACCGAAAATGTCACCGCCGTCTTCAGTTGAATGAAGCGAAGCGCCATCTGTGCGTTGTACCCCATATCATCTATGATAATCGCCACTTTGGGCGGTTTTTTTTCCGGAAAAGGTTTGGGAGGCGTAACCGGTGGCGGAGACGGCGTTTCGGTTTTGGGAAATACTTCATATACCGGCGGTGGGTGAATGGGAAGCCTCAAAATCTCAGGAGCGGATGCCACTGGCACAGGCGGTGAAACCTTCT
>DAIEFO010000012.1 GCA_027325475.1 Desulfobacteraceae bacterium
TCTGATATCAAACCCATCGCTTTTATGATTGATGCTCTCGTAAGCGGGTATGGCGGCATCCGCAGCCGCCCATCATGGAAAGGTGACGACTTCGCAAAAAGTCGGCACACACAGCGTTGCGCTGCATTCTTCGTCATTGCAACGCACGAAAAGTACGCTGCGACCCTTGCGGATTTGCTGCAGCTGCTGCTGGATATTTTTAGCGTAACAACGGAAAAGGGTTTGCAAAAACCCCTGTCGTGAGGATAAAATGAGCTGTCGGTATGAATATGTCTGAACCAATTTTAACGTCAGGAGGAAACATTATGTCCAAATCAAAAGATATTCGGAAAAGCGACAAGAAAAAACCTCAAAAAACAGCCAAAGAAAAGAAGCAGGAAAAAATAGAAAAGAAAAAGAACAATTCGTAACGGCTCTGCAGAAACTGAATACCGTGAAGATGTATCAGACTTTGCGATGGGCGCTTCGAATTCGAGCGCCCATCGTCACGCCTCATGATTCCGTTTCATGAACCCGACTGTAGCAGGGAAAGATAGCTGTAAGGAATTTCCAGACTCGCAATGTAATAGCTGTTCATAAAAATATCCATCCTTACATTCTGTCCATAACCGGAGATGTATTCAGAAACCTTTTTGATATCTACCTCGGCATATTGGCTGAACCCCCAGGTTTTATAATTGGTTTTAACATAAGCCAGCAAGTCATCGGCGTCATTGAAAGGAGCACCGGAAGCCGATAATTGGTTAGGCGTGAACACAGTCGCGCTGATGGATACCGCCCCCAGATAGCTTTGAATGATGCTGGCAACCGCTGTCGTAACGCTCTGGGCTTCGGTTTGGGTAAATTGCCCCGAATCCGCAGAGAATTTTCCGACAACAACAATTTTGGTGGTGCCACTCGTTCCCATTACAGCAAAAGGAATACCTGCAGCAAACGCGGAAACCGTCGTTGACAGCATCAAAACGATGACCAGGTTTAATATACACATTCGATTTTTTCTCATAATGCCCTCCTTTAAAAATTAAAAGAATTCATGGTGTTGGGATAACCGCATTAAAACACCCAGGACGCTTCAGCAACAAAGCGTCGCTCAACCGCCAGATTTTTTTGAGAAACATCCACCATTGGGATCAATAGCACATAAGCCATCGAGAATGTCAAGCAATATTACGATTGCATTCATCAAGGCACTTTCATATAAAAACCGGAACTTCAACTTGACAGTATAAGGAAAATAGGTTAGCAAACAGGTTTATCTATAGATTTTGGGTTAGACAGAATTCTTGGCAACGTCCCAAAAAGAAAAGACTGATATGATAACAGCCATGCCGGACAACTGCTGATCCCTTGTACCAAGGACTTTCATAATTAAGAGATTATCACCAATGGACAACGAAAAATCAAGCGATGTCATCGAAAAACGACGAGAAAAGCTGGCTGAATTGAAGTCTCGGGGCATTCAACTTTTTCCAAATGATTTCAAGGTATCTCACACCATTCGGGACCTTTTGTCATTGATCGAAAAAAGCCCCGAAACGGTGACGCCGGAATCTCCAGTGTTTTCAGTCGCCGGAAGAATGATCGCCATCAACCGGTTTGGCAAATCGACATTCATACGCTTTCGGGATCGAAGCGGACAGCTTCAGGCTTACATCAGAAAGGACATTGTTGGAGACGAGACATATGAATTCTTCAAGCAACTGGATGTTGGAGATATCATAGGGCTTGAGGGCGGCATGTTTCAAACCAAAACCGGAGAATGGACGCTTCTGGCGTCATCACTGCGCCTTCTTTGTAAGGCCACGCGGCCGCTGCCCGAAAAATTTCACGGGCTCAAAGATCCCGAAAAACGCTATCGGCAGCGGTATATCGATCTGATCATGAACGCCAATGTCCGTGATATTTTTATCAAACGCAGCCGGATGATCCAGACGGTGCGTGCATTTCTTCTGGAACAGGATTTTCTTGAAGTTGAGACGCCAATGATGCAAACCCTGGCCGGCGGCGCCGAAGCCACTCCGTTTGTAACCTTTCATAACGCCCTGAACATCAATCTTTTTTTAAGGATTGCGCCAGAGCTGTATTTAAAACGTCTTGTGGTCGGAGGTTTCGAGCGGGTGTTTGAAATCAACCGGAATTTCCGTAATGAAGGGGTTTCCACACGCCATAATCCGGAATTTACCATGCTGGAGTTTTATCAGGCATATGCGACCTATGAAGATCTCATGGATATGACCGAAATCATGTTTTCGCGAGTCGCCGAAGCCGTAACCGGTTCTTCCCGGATTGTATATCAGGGAAACACGATCGATCTGTCAGGGAAATGGCGGCGCTTGACGCTGGCAGATGCGCTTTCCGAAATCGCCGGTGTCCCCCCCGCCCTTCTGAACGACAAAGAAGGGTTGCTGGCTTTCGCCGAGTCAAAAGGCATCCCCGTTACTCATAAAAACCGTCTGGGAAAAGTCATTACCAAACTTTTTGATGTCCTTGTGGAACCACATCTGATTCAGCCGACATTTATCACCGGCTATCCGGTTGAGGTTTCTCCACTTTCCAGAAAAAACGACGGTAATCCCGCCGTCACGGATCGTTTCGAACTGTTTATTGCCGGCTATGAAATCGCCAATGGATTTTCAGAACTGAATGATCCGGAAGACCAGAAAGGCCGTTTTTTACAGCAGGTCGCAGACCGGGATGCTGGCGATCAGGAAGCTCACTGTATGGACAGCGACTATGTGGAAGCCCTTGAATACGGGCTCCCCCCGACGGCAGGGGAAGGGATCGGCATAGACAGGCTGGCCATGCTGCTGACAGATGCGATTTCCATTCGCGAGGTTATTCTCTTTCCGCATATGAAACCCCTGTCGATGACGTCATGTGACCAGGTCCCGGTATAAATGATGACAAACGCAAAGTGCAGCGTTATCTTCCGCTTCCGGTATCCGGACAAACCCCAAATGTGAATTACAATTATGCCCTTTGAATATTTTATCGGCGCCCGCTATCTGAGAGCCAAGCAGAAACAGGCTTTCATTTCACTGATTACGATGCTTTCCATTGCGGGCGTCACCGTCGGTGTGATGGCACTCATCATTGTTATCGCGGTCATGGCAGGTTTTGAGTCGGATCTCAAATCCCGCATTCTGAGTGTGGAATCCCACATCGTTGTCATGCGCCATGGTCCCAGTAACGGATTTACGGATTACTCGAAGGTGACAGGCTGGATTGACCAGGTCGCAGGCGTCAAGGCAGCCACGCCGTTCATCTTATCTCAAATCATGATTCGTTCTACAGGCGGAATGACCGGGGCCGTATTGAGAGGCATCGATCCAAATTCTTCCGCCAAGGTGATCACCTCAATCAGCCAGAGCGCTGCCAGCGCACTGAACACCAGCGTCGGCCATGCCACAGACGGACCTCCACTGCCCGGTATCGTACTGGGCAAAGAACTTATGAAAAATCTGGGGGTGGTTGTCGGAGATACCGTTCAGATTCTGTCTCCGCGAGGAACCATTTCGCCTGTCGGACTCATACCGGCTATGAAACGTTTCCGTGTGGTAGGGTTGTTTGAATCCGGCATGTATGAATATGATGGTTCTCTGGCCTACATCCGTCTGGATGAAGCGCAGAAACTGCTGCACATGGAAAATGCCGTCAGCGGTATTGAGGTTCGTGTACATGATGTGTATAAAGCGGGAGAAATATCCCGGAAGATCGCGAGCGGTCTGGGCTTTCCCTACTGGTGTCGGGACTGGATGCAGATGAACCGGAATCTGTTTTCGGCGCTCAAACTGGAAAAGAATGTGATGTTTATCATCCTGGCCTTGATTATCCTGGTAGCCGCCTTTAACATCGCCAGCAGCCTTATCATGATGGTTATGGAAAAAACAAAAGATATCGCTATATTAAAAGCAATGGGCGCCACCGATAAAAGCATCCGCCGGATATTTATCTTCAAAGGCATGACCATCGGCGTTACCGGAACGGCTATTGGCGTCAGTCTGGGATTTATCCTCTGTAAACTTCTCGAACGCTACAAATTCATTGAACTTCCGGGTGATGTTTACTATATTAGCAAACTTCCGGTTCTCCTGAAAACATTCGATGTCGTTTCGATTGCAACAGCCTCGCTGGTCATATGTTTTCTGGCCACCCTGTATCCGGCGCGTCAGGCTTCGCGTCTGGATCCAGTTGAAGCGATCCGGTATGGATGACAGCGAGGTTGTCGTCCGGACATCTTTTTTCGCGTACATCAACAAATGTGATGCCCTCGTAAAAAGTTCGCAGACAAGGCGTGCAAATTCTGAGGAATGAAGCGTAGTTGTCGTACGCTGCAATGACGAAGGATGCAGCACAACGCGGCATGCGGGCTTTTTACGAAGCCGTCAAATGTATCCGGAAACGTCAAAGGACATATGGTAAATCAGAAAATTCAATATCTGTCAAATTACACGTGCAAGGAAAACCGGACGAATGGATAATGGAAGGCAGGACGGATGGCCTGATCCGGATGAAAACAGCCTTGTTTTGGCCAAAAACATCAGCAAAACTCATACCAGCAGCGAATCCCAGGTTGAAATATTAAAAGATATTGAACTGAAACTCATGGCTGGAGAAACGGTTGCCATTGTCGGTGCATCTGGTATTGGAAAATCCACCCTGCTTCAGATACTGGGCACGCTGGATCATCCGGATTGCGGCACGATGTGGTTTCGGGGCAAAAATATCTTCAGGCTGAATTCTCTTCAACTGGCCAGATTCAGAAACACATCCATAGGATTTGTCTTTCAGTTTCATCACCTGCTGCCGGAATTCACGGCCCTGGAAAACGTCATAATGCCGGCCCTCATTAACGGTTTATCTCCCGACAAGGCCAGAAGCCTTGCGGAAACCATCCTGGTTCGGGTGGGGCTGAAACACAGGCTGAATTACAGGGTGACCCGACTTTCCGGCGGGGAACAGCAGCGGGTAGCGCTTGCAAGAGCACTGGTGTTAAAACCTCCGCTGCTTCTGGCGGACGAACCCACCGGAAATCTGGATCAGAAAAACAGCGAGCAGGTTCATTCCCTGCTGATGGAATTAAATCAAGAACTCAACATGACCATGGTGGTTGTCACTCACAATATGAAACTGGCATCGCTCATGACCCGGCGAATAACCATTGTGGATGGAAAGTTAACGGCTTCGTAAAATGTCCGCATGCTGCGTTGTGCTGCATCCTTCGTCGTTGCGGCGTACCCAAAAGTACGCCTCACTCCTCAGGATTTGCACGCCTTGCCTGCGAACATTTTTCAAAGCCGTCCCAAAATCGACTTTTTACGAGAGCATCAAAGTTAACGGATACAAACTGAGGTATCTTTATGACAAGATGGTTATGTCCCATCATTATCGGCATTCTGTGCTGCCTTCCCCCTTCGGCCTTCGGCGCCGATCATGTTCGGATAATGGTATTGCCATTTGAAATCCAGTCTGCCCAGAAAGATCTCGAATATCTGAAAGACCAGATACCCCAGCTGATTCAACAGCACCTGGAAAGAGACGGCGCTGCCATTGTCAAACTGGATGATGCCACCCAGAAATCTCTGCAGAATGCGGCTTCCACAGAAGCCTTGAAATCTCTAGGGGCCGGAAAAGGTGCCGATGAGGTCATCCATGGGAGTCTGACGTGGCTGGGACAAAATTTCAGTCTGGATGTCAGAATGGTGGATGTTGTGGGAAGTAAAGTTCCTGATGCTTTTTACGCCGATGGCGAAGGTATTGAAAATCTTCCGGCTGCTGTAAAATCGTTGTCAAATGCCATCAGCGCCAAGTTGTTCAAACTGGAAAAAATTGTGGATGTCAGAATTGTCGGCAATAAACGGATCGAGCAGGATGCCATCCGGCGCGTCATCAAGAGCCAGGCCGGTGATACGCTCATTGCCAAAAATATTTCAGATGACCTCAAGGCCATTTACGGCATGGGATATTTCGACGATGTGCGTGTGGAATCTGAAGACGTCAAGGGCGGAAAAACTATCATATTTGTCGTTAAGGAAAAACCCACCATTCGCCATATCTTTATAAAGGGTCAAGAACTTTACCAGGGAAACACCGACAACAAGAAAGAACCGGATCCCAGGGAAAAAGACAGTGGGAATTTAATAATTGAAAATGACAAGATACTGAAAAGCCTGGATATTAAAACAGGATCGATTCTAAATATATACAAAATTCAAAGCAATGTTAAACGAATCGAGGATTTGTACAAAGAAAAAAATTATCATAACGTCAAGGTCACTTATAACATCAAGGAGCTCGACAACAACCAGGCGGATCTTCAATTTAACATTGATGAAGGCAAAAAATCCCTTGTCAAGGAAATCCGCTTTGAGGGCAATCAGGCGTATAGCGCCAAACAGTTAAAAAAAATAATGAAAACCACTGAGAAAGGTTTCTGGTCCTGGCTGACTTCCTCTGGTGACATGAAAACCCAGGATCTAAAACAGGATGAGGAACTCCTGACCGATTTTTATCACAACAACGGATATATTGACGCTAAGGTCGGCGAGCCTATTGTGGAGTATAAGGGTAACTGGATTTACATCACCGTAAAAATCGATGAGGGGTCACGGTTCAAGGTAGGAAAAATTGAAATTGTCGGTGATCTTCTTAAGCCTGAACCGGAACTGATGAAACTGGTCAAACTCAATCAGCAGAAATTTTTCAGCCGGGAAGTACTCCGCAATGACATTATCGCCCTGGGAGATGAGTATTCAGACGCCGGATACGCCTATGCGGACATCGTCCCCAAGATCGATGCAGACCGTAAAAACCTGACCGTCAACGTCACGTACACGATCGCCAAGAACAGCCTGGTATATGTGGAAGCCATCAATATCACCGGAAACATCAAGACACGTGACAAGGTTATACGCAGGGAACTTGAAATATATGAGCAGGAACTGTTCAGCGGCAAAAAGCTGAAACAGGGCATTCGAAATCTCCAGCGTCTCGATTATTTTGAAGATGTCAAAGTCAATACCGTCAAGGGCAGCACTCCCGATGAAATGGTGCTGAATATTGGTATCAAGGAAAAACCCACCGGCACTTTCAGCGTCGGCGGCGGTTACAGCAGTATTGAAAATATGTTTGCGGTGGGCGCCATATCCCAGCGAAACCTTTTTGGCCGCGGGGAACAGTTGATGCTCAAGGCCGAAATCGGCGGCACCACCACCCGCTACAACCTGACATTTGTCGAACCCTGGCTGTTTGATATTCCTTTATCACTCAGCTCCAATGTTTATGACCAGAGTGTCAATTACAACACTTACAGTGTGAACAGCTTTGGCGGCGGCCTGAGTTTTGGATATCCTATTTTCAGATATACCCGTGCTTACATGTCCTATGCATACGATGTCAGCGACATGACAGACTTGGCATCCTATGTCTCTGACTACTTCAGGACCATGGCCGGACAACATACGACCAGCAGCGTCACTCCGGCAATCCGGTACGATTCCAGAGACAAAACATTCAACCCGACCGAAGGTTCCAACGACTCCGTGTCGGTTGAATATGCTGGTGGCCCCTTGGGCGGTGATGTGGGATACACCAAATATCAACTGGAACTGGGGAAATATTTTCCGCTTTTCTGGACTACGGTCGGATTCCTTCATGCCAAAACCGGATATATTCAGGAGCATTCCGGTGAACTGCTTCCTCCCTACGACCGCTTCTATATCGGAGGCATCAATTCTCTGCGCGGATTTACGTGGGATCAGTTAAGTCCCAAAGACTCAGCTGGAGATGATATCGGCGGCGATAAATTTGTCCAGTTCAACGTCGAATACATTTTCCCGCTGCTCAAGGATATCGGACTGATGGGCGTTGTATTCTATGATACCGGCAATCTGTATGACAATAACCAGAATATCGATCTGTCCAATTTGCGCAAAAGCGCAGGATTCGGCATCCGCTGGTATTCCCCGCTGGGACCGCTCCGGATAGAAGATGGTTTTATCCTCGATCCCAAACCGGGTGAAAGCACCGGCGGACGATGGGAATTCACGATGGGACAATCGTTTTAATCCAATTATATTATAACCAATCACTACAAAAAGGGGTTTTTTTGATGAACATGATGAAACACATTCTGACCATTGCAGCAGTATCATTATTTCTCTGGACCGGCGTAGCGGCCGCTGCCGATGCCACCAAAATCGGGGTTGTCGATTTTCAGAAAGTTCTGGAAACGTCCACCCCCGGAAAGACCGCCCAGGATGAAATCAACAAGCAGGGCAAACAAATGGAAGCCGACCTCAAAAGCAGAGGCGCTGAAATAGAAGATCTTGAAAAAAAGATGGATCGTGAATCTCTGGTCATGAGCAAGGATGTTCGCGAAGAAAAACAGCGCGATCTCAGAATCAAGCTGGGTGATTACAAGTCACTTCAGCAACAATATACGGGCGATTTCAGAGCACTGGAAAACCGGATCATCGGTAAAATCCAGAAAGAAGTTGTGGAAGTGGTTCAGAATATTGGAAAAAAAGACGGCTACACGCTGATTGTTGAAAAAAGAACCGGCGGCGTTGTGTATGCGCCCACCACGATTGATATCACCGATGAGGTTATACAGGCATATAACGCCATGCCGCCTCAGCCTGATACGACAACCAGCGGCACATCCGACAAAAAGAAAAAATAAAGGCAGCCGCCAATGGAAATAACGTTTTCCAGAATCGCCGATCTGATCAAGGGCCAGGTCGATGAAGATATCTCGACAGTCATCACGGGGGTTGCCCCGTTTGAACAGGCGCAATCTTCAGACATCACGTTTGCCACAAGTCCTGCATTTCTCAAGCGGCTTCATGAAACACGGGCAGGCGCCATTCTGGCGCCTCTGGATACCTCGCAAAAGGATACTCGCCTGATTCGGGTGCAACATCCACAAATCGCTTTTTCGCAAGTGGTGCAGATCTTCCATCCCAGGTTATCTCCATGGTCCGGAGTGAGCCCTGATGCGCATATCGGCAACGGTGTCCAGATCGGAAGCGACGTTGCCATAGCACCTTTTGTGGTTATCCAGGACCGTGCCAGATTGGGCGACAGGGTAACGCTTCATCCCCACGTTGTTATCGGTAATGATGTCCATATCGGTAACGATGTCGAGATATTTCCCAATGTCACCATCCTGAATGGCGCCCGAATCGGAAATTGCGTTACTATTCATGCAGGCACTGTCATCGGCAGCGACGGATTTGGATTTACACCGGATGACAAAGGGGTCTTTCACAAAATCCCCCATCTGGGAATCGTTCAGATAGACGACAATGTCAACATCGGCGCCAACAACACCATAGACCGCGCCACATACGGCAAGACATGGATTCAGGAAGGCGTTAAAACCGATAGTCTGGTTCACATCGCCCACAATGTTACCATCGGCGCTCACACGATTCTGGTGGCGCAGGTCGGCATCGCCGGCAGCACTTCTATCGGCAGCCATGCGGTTCTGGCTGGTCAGGTTGGTGTGTCCGGACATATCACCATCGGCGACCGCGTCACGATCGGCCCCCAGTCCGGCATTGCCGGATCCATTCCGGATGGTGCCATCGTATCCGGATCACCAGAAATGCCGCACCGTCAGTGGCTCAGGGTACAGCGCATCATTCCCAGACTGCCGGAAATCAAGAAAAAACTGGGAGAACTGGAAAAACGGCTTTTGGAAATCGAAAACTTTTTCAAAAAAAAGGAGGCCTGATGCACACCCTGGATATTTCAGAAATACTGGCGCTACTGCCTCACCGCTATCCCATGGTTTTGATCGACCGGGTTATAGAGCTGGTTCCGGGGGAAAAGATTGTGGCCATCAAAAATGTCACCATCAACGAACCTTATTTTACGGGACATTTTCCTCAAAACCCCATCATGCCGGGAGTTCTGATCGTCGAGGCCATGGGACAGGCCGGTGGCGTACTTGTTCTTTCCGATATTGTTTCGGGGAAAAAACCTGATGCCGTGTATTTTATGGGCTTTGATCATGTTCGATTCCGCAAGCCGGTCACTCCGGGAGATCAACTGATACTCAATGTCACAATGTTAAAAAAACGATCCAAAGCCATGAAAATGTCCGCCATGGCGACGGTCGATGAAAAACTGGTGGCGGAAGCCGAATTTCTGGCCACTTTTGGAGATGCTGAATGATTCACCCCACTGCTGTTATCAGCCCCAAAGCTGAAATCGGCGCCAATGTCACCATTGGTCCATATACCATCATCGCCGAAAATGTCAGCATCGGCGATGAAACCGAAATCGGCCCGCATGTGGTCATCGATCCATTTACCACCCTTGGGAAAAACTGCCGTATCTTTCAGTTTGCCTCGTTAGGCGCGGTTCCCCAGTCCCTGAAATTCGAAGGCGAAAAAACCTTTCTGACCATTGGAGACAGAACGCTCATCCGGGAATTCACAACCATCAATCGCGGTACGCTCTCCGGAGGCGGCATCACCCGGATAGGCAATGACAATTTTATTATGGCCTATTGCCATATCGCCCATGATTGCAGCACAGGCGACAGGGTTATCATGGCCAATGCCGCAACGCTGGCCGGTCATATCACTATTGGAAATAATGCCACGATCGGGGGAATGGTCGCCATCCATCAGTTTGTCCATATCGGCGATTATGCGTTTATTGGCGGTGCTTCCGCTGTTGTCAAGGACGTGCCGCCCTTTGTCATCGCCGCCGGAGACAGAGCGACGCTGCATGGGCTCAATACGGTAGGATTGAAACGTCAGGGATTCACGTCCGAAGTACTGTCCACGCTCAAAAAAGCATATCGTATTATTTTCCGCATCGGACTGACGTTAAATGAAGCTATTGACCGGGTACAGGCCGAAATTGAACAGATTCCGGAAGTCGTTCAGTTTATAGACTTCATCAAGTCCTCTCAGAGAGGGGTTACCCGTTAAGCGCCTATGACCGCCACACTCAACAAATCAATTATGCCGGCTTATAGATCACTCCATTACCAAAGCGCTTTGCGGCAGCTTATTCCATGATGAAACGTATCGGTCTTATCGCCGGAAGCGGCCAGTTTCCCATACTTTTTTCTGAAGCAGCCCATAAAAACGGTTATGAAATTTATGCTGCCGCATATCAAAACGAAGCGGACCCGATGCTGGCATCTCATGTTGATGGCATTGAGTGGCTGCACTTAGGCCAAATCAGACGATTGATCAAGTTTTTCAATCGGTTTGACATTCATGAAGCTGTGATGATCGGCGCGATTCGGAAAACCCGGATGTTTACGGATATCAAGCCCGATATCAAAGCCATCATGTTGATTGCCGCTATGAAAGACACTCACGATGACGCCGTCCTCAGAGGTTTTGCCGGACTTCTGGAAAAGGAAGGTATTACCATACAGCCCTCGACATTCCTGTTGCCCGAACTGTTAGCGACCCAAGGCTGCTGGACCCGAAGGAAACCATCCAGGGCTGAAAATACCGATATTGAAACAGGGTGGCGTCTGGCAAAGGAAATTGGGAAACTGGGTATCGGCCAGTGCATTGTGATCGGCCAGGGCTCCGTATTGGCGGTTGAAGCCATAGACGGCACAGATGCCACCATTTTGCGCGGCGGCAAACTGGGTCGAGGCAATGCCGTTGTGGTTAAGGTCTGCAAACCGAATCAGGATACCCGGTTCGATATTCCGGCGGTCGGCATGGACACTATCAAGGCCATGAAGGAAGCCGGTGTCACCGCCATCGCCATCGAAGCAGGGAAAGCCGTGGTTTTCAACCGTGAGGAAATGACGGCGCTGGCGGATCAATCAGGCATTTCAATTGTAGCCTTGTCATGAAGATGCAAAAATGCCCTTCATACACAAATCGGAAACAAAATTATGAAGAAAGTACGAATCGGCGTCATCGGCGTCGGATATCTGGGTAAATTTCACGCCGAAAAATACGCCCGTATGAACGATGTGCATCTGGTCGGTATCGTGGATACCAATCATTCACAGGCAGATAAAATTGCCTCCAAATTCAACACGCTGGCGTATTACGATCATCGGAAACTCATGGGAAAAGTAGATGCCGTCAGTATTGCGGTTCCCACCTCTGAACATTTTTCCGTCAGCAAGGATTTTCTGGAAAATGATATCGATGTCCTGATCGAAAAACCCATCACCACCACTCTTGAAGAAGCGGATGCCCTCATACACACTGCAAAATCCCGAGGGCTGATTATTCAGGTCGGCCAACTCGAACGGTTCAATCCGGCCATTGCCGCCCTTCAGGATCAGGATGTCGTCAAAAAACCAATGTTTATCGAGGCTCACAGACTCAGCATTTACAGAGGACGGTGTACCGATGTGAGCGTCGTGCTCGATCTGATGATTCACGACATCGATATCATCTTGAGCTTTGTGAAATCCGGAGTGCGGGAAATTCACGCATCAGGCATTCCTGTTATTTCAAATCATGTAGATATCGCTAACGCCAGGCTGTCATTTGAAACAGGATGCGTCGCCAACATTACAGCCAGCCGAATTTCAGCAAAAAACGAACGCAAGATCCGCCTTTTCCAGAAAGACGCTTATGTGTCCGTGGATTTCGCCAATCACGATATCACACTGATCCGGAAAAGAGATGATCACACGGACGGCATATTCCCTGGTGCGGACATTCAGCAGCTCTCATTTGCCAAAGGGGACGCCCTTGAAAATGAACTGGCCGCGTTCGTCAAGGCGGTGGCACATCGAGAACTCCCTGAAGTCACCGGGCAGATGGGCAGAGATGCGCTGAAAGTCGCTTTATGCATCATGGAGCAGATTCATGCCGCCAACCTTCGCTATATAACCCCGTAAGTCATTATGGATTCATCCGGAACTCATAAACGCATATTGATCGTCGCCGGAGAAGCTTCCGGAGATATGCACGGCGCGCACCTGATAAACGCCCTGAAACAGAAAGACAATTCACTGGAATGTTGCGGCGTCGGCGGAAAGGCGATGCAGGATGCAGGCGTCAGGCTCGTGGTGGACGCCGCTACGCTGTCGGTGGTAGGCATTACTGAAGTCATTTCGCGGCTGCCCGAAATTCTCAAAGGCTTGTCTGTGGTCAAAAAGCAGCTTACGGATTTTCAGCCGGATCTGCTGATTTTGATCGATTTCCCAGACTTTAATCTCCGGATCGCCGCGGTTGCCAAAAAGATGGGCATTCCGGTCTTATACTATATCAGCCCTCAAATCTGGGCATGGAGATCGGGAAGGGTCGTCAAAATCGGCAAGCTCGTGGATCACATGGCCGTCATTCTTCCTTTTGAAGAGCCATTTTATCGCGATCACCACATACCGGTCACGTTTGTCGGGCATCCGCTCATGGATGAATATTCCGGCATTCCAGCACCGATCGTACAAACGGCGCCGCATGTTCACCCGATCATCGGTCTTTTGCCCGGATCCAGAGAAAGCGAAATCCGCCGCATGCTGCCCGTGATGCTGGAATCCGCCATTGTGCTGTCACGCCGGCTGGAGCACGTCTCGTTCGTCATTTCAGTAGCCCCCGGAGCGTCGCAAAAAGTCATTGAAACATTATGTGCGCCCTATGTTTCAAGACTGTCCATCGAATTGAACACCGGCGGCGCGCGCGCTGTTTTTCCTAATGTTCATATCGCTGTGGCGGCATCCGGCACCGTGACACTTGAAGCCGCCATCAACAATACCCCGGTGGTCATCGTCTATAAAGTGTCGCCATTGAGTTATCACCTCGGCAAAGCGTTGATACGGGTAGCCCACATCGGCCTGGTGAATTTGATCGCAGGCAGGGAAATTGCTCCGGAACTGGTTCAAGACAGCGCATCTCCCGAAAATATCGCTGCAACCGTGTATCGACTTGTTACATCGCCCCAGTCTCTGAACACCATGCGCCAGAACTTCGCCGAGGTTCGCGCCCGGCTCGGCGGCACAGGCGCTTCAGCCCGCGTTGCGGATATCGCGCTGAAAATGCTTGAAAATAAGCATCTCACATAACCCCTTCATCATCGAAGTTTCTTTCGAATGGCCATGGGACCCCTATGATATTGTTTCACCTCAAAGACAGACATCGACGTATTTTATCCCTGATCAAAGACAATCGGCTCCGGCTTTTTTGGGCCATGCTGTGCATGCTTGTCATGGCGGCTGCCACATCTGCGACCGCCTTTCTGGTCAAACCCGTGATGGACGATATCTTCGTCAACCGGAATGTCCGGATGCTCACGCTGATTCCCATTGCTGTGGTGCTGATTTACCTGATGCGCGGGTTCAGCATGTATGGCCAGGAATATCTGATGAACTATGTCGGACAGGGTATTATCCGCAGACTCAGGAATATGCTGTATGACCACATCCAGGACCTGCCCCTGTCGTTTTTTCATCAGGAGAAAACAGGCGTACTGATGTCCCGGATTACCAACGATGTCAATATCATCAAGGCGATGGTATCCACCGCTGTCACCAGCAGCCTCAGGGACTGTTTTACCATCATCGGTCTTGTTGCGGTTGTTTTTTACAGAGACTGGCGACTGGCGCTATATGCGATGATTATTCTGCCGGTTGCTTTTCTGCCGATCGTCAAATTCGGCAGACGGGTTCGGCGGGTCAGTACCGGATGCCAAGAGGCAATGGCGGATATGAGCGCTTTTTTGCATGAAACATTTTCAGGCAATAAAATTGTCAAAGCTTTCGGGATGGAATCCTATGAAAAAGAACGCTTTCATGAAAAAACACATCAATTGTTTCTTCTGGAAATGAAAGCGGTCGTGGCCCGATCGCTATCCTCCCCCATCATGGAATTTCTGGCTGGCGTCGGCATTGCGTTTATCATCTGGTATGGCGGATATCGGGTCATCAGCGGCGCATCCACAGCCGGTACATTTTTCTCTTTCATGGCGGCGGTACTCATGCTGTATGATCCGGTCAAAAAGCTGACAGGTCTGAACAACTCCATTCAGGAGGGGCTGGCCGCCTCGGACAGGGTTTTTGATATCGTCGAAAAAGAATCCGTCATCTCGGAGTGCGACACGCCTGTGGATATTCCATCCGGCCCCCACGCCGTCACATTCGATGACGTCAGTTTCGGCTACGACACTGGCGACGACATGGTGCTGAAACATATCACAGTCACCGTCAACCCCGGAGAGATACTGGCGCTGGTCGGAATGAGCGGCGGCGGCAAAACATCCATGGTCAATTTGATCCCCAGATTTTATGATGTCACCCGCGGTATCATCGAAATCGACGGTATCGATATCCGCAAAGCGTCTTTAAAATCGCTGCGCCGGCAGATCGCCATTGTCACCCAGGAGCCTATTCTGTTCAATGACACCATTCGCAATAACATCGCATACGGAAACCCTTCCACCCCTTTTGAGGATATTGTCGAAGCAGCCAAAGCAGCGTATGCCTATGAATTTATCGAACGACTTCCCCGGCAGTTCGATACCTCCATCGGCGAGTTGGGCAGCCGGCTTTCAGGCGGCGAAAAACAGCGGATATGTATTGCCAGAGCACTCCTTAAAAACGCACCGATTTTAATTCTGGATGAAGCCACATCTTCTCTGGATTCCGAAGCAGAGATGCTGGTTCAGAAAGCACTGGAAAATCTCATGAAGGGGCGCACTACGTTTGTCATCGCACACCGTCTTTCCACCATCGGATACGCCAGCCGGATCATTGTCATCGTGAATGGCGAAATTGTCGAGCAGGGAACCCATGAGGAGCTGCTCTCCCAACAGGGCGAATACTGTAAACTTCATGACATGCAGTTTACAGCCCGATGAATTCACCCTCACGACATCTGTGCCATGTTCTGCTCCTGTTTGGGGGATGCACCCTGCTCTTCTATCTGTTTCCACAGTTAGATATTCCGGTTTCGTCCTTCTTTTACAATCCTCTCAAGGGGGGATTTTATTTGTCGGAAACCCTTCCGTGCCGAATCATATACATCTCTGTTGAAATATTGGCGGCCTGCTGGAGCATCTTGTCGGTAGCGCTGCTCATCGTTACCGGAATACGACGGAAACCATTCGGGATGTTGACACTTAAGCGCCTTATCTATCTTGTGGCGGTACTCGCCATAGGTCCAGGCCTGATCGTCAATGTTCTTTTAAAAGATCACTGGGGCCGGGCCAGACCCTACACCATTCAGCAGTTCGGCGGCGCATCAACCTTCAGTCCTCCCTATGAAATATCTCAGGAATGCCATCATAACTGTTCATTTGTCTCTGGTCATGCAGCCATGGCATTTTATTTTATTGCATTTGCATTCATATTCCCTGTACGCCGCAGACAGATAGCTGGGATCACCGGACTTTACAGCGTCGTGACAGGCATTGTACGTATCGTTCAGGGCGGTCATTTTCTGAGCGATGTCCTTTTTGCCTACGTGATTGTCTATGCGATTGCAGCGCTTTTATATGACGTCATGTTTGAAAGGAGTTCCGCAGGATGAAAATATCTATTGTTATCCCCGCTTATAATGAAGAAGACCGGATTGTCCGGACGCTGGAGCAGACACTGGCATTTTTGTCTCGGCAGAATTATGACAGCGAGATTATTGTTGTCAGTGATGGCAGTACCGACAACACCCGCTCTGTTGTGGAAAGATTTGCGGCTGTGAGCACCATATCCCTGCGGGTCATTGAATATTTTCCGAATGCTGGCAAAGGTTATGCGGTCAAGACCGGCATGCTGGCAGCCACCGGGGATATCGTCATGTTCATGGACGCGGATTACGCGGTCCCGATTGAAGACATGAGCAGGGGTCTTCAATATATCACTACTGGTGACTATGACATCGCTATCGGCTCTCGCGCCATATCCGGCGCTTCAGTCGTTGACCATCAGAATTTTTTCCGGGAACTGTCCGCCAAACTCTATAACCTGATCCAGACAGTCTATTTGGGAATTTTTTACAAAGACACCCAGTGC
>DAIEFO010000130.1 GCA_027325475.1 Desulfobacteraceae bacterium
TCGTAAAAAGTCCGGATGCTGCGTTGCGCTGCATCCTTCGTCGTTGCGGCGTACCATAAGTACGCCTCACTCCTCAGAATTTGCGCGCCTTGCCTGCGGCCTTTTTACAAAGTCGTCCGAAATTCGACTTTTTACGAGAACATCAACATATTTAATTTATTGAGCGTGAGCTACTTTTCAGAATCTACCAGCCCTTTGATAAACCACCGCTGCATGAAAATCACCAACAGAACCGGCGGCAGCATGACCAGGAGCGCTCCGGCCATCGCTATATTCCAGGTCGGCAATTCGTCCATCTGGGGGATCAAACGTTCAAGCCCGACAACAGCGGTTGTCATTCGCGGATTTGTGGTGATTAACAGCGGCCAGAGATACTGATTCCACCCATAGATAAAATCGATGACCACCAGGGCGGCGATATTGGTTTTGGACAGTGGCAGCAGTATCCGTGTGAAAAATTTCATGGGGGAGGCGCCATCGAGTTTGGCAGCCTCACAAAGCTCTTCCGGGATTGTCAGGAAGAACTGCCGGAACAAAAAAGTCGCCGTGGCGGACGCTATCAGCGGCAGAATAAGCCCTGCATAGCTGTCGAGCAGACTGAATCTGATGGAAAAATGGAAATGGTTTCCCGTCAGACATGAAATAATTGTATTTATTTTAAATAATTGAATTATATTCTGCACTGGCCCGAAGATATTGGCGGTTATCTCATAGGTCGGCAGGATGCGCACTTCAACCGGCAGCATCAGGGTGCAGAACACAGCTACAAAAGCGATTTTTCTGAAGCGAAAATCGAAATAGACAATGGCGAACGCTGTCAGCATGGAGATGGAAATTTTCCCGATCGTAATACCGGTCGCCATGACAAATGAATTCAAAAGCTCAATGCCCATGCCGCCTTTGAACCATGCCGCCTTGAGATTGACCAGAAGCTGATTTCCGGGGATCAGGGGCATGGGAATTCTGGAAACATCTTCAAGGGACAGCGTCGCGGCAATCAGGGTGTAAACAATGGGAAAGCTGACGATTACAATGACTAAAATCAGCAGCGTGTAGGTAACGGCATCCAGCCATGGATTGTTTTCAACCATTTTTTTTATCCGGCATATTGCACTTTTTTTTCGATATACTTGAACTGAAAAAGGGTCAGTGCCACAATGACGATCATCAACACGACAGATTGCGCCGCTGAAGACCCCAGATCCAACCCGACAAATCCATCCCTGTACACTTTATAGATCATCGTCATCGTAGCGCCGCCAGGCCCGCCCTGGGTAACGGTATGGATAATGCCGAAAGTCTCGAAAAAAGCATAAACCACATTCATGACCATCAGAAAGAACAGCGTCGGAGACAACAGCGGAAACGAAATTGTCCAAAATCGCCGGAACGGACCGGCGCCGTCAATGGCCGCCGCCTCGATCAAAGATCTGGGGATAGATTGAAGTCCCGCAATGAAAAAAACGAAATTATAACTGATTTGTTTCCAAGCGCTGGCGATGATCACCAGAAACAAGGCATCATTACCATTCAGGATAGGATTCCATGTAATACCCAGCCATTGCGTCGGCAGGCGTGAAATAATGCCGAAAGTCGGATGAAAGATAAACATCCACAGCACTCCCGATATGGCCGGAGCAACTGCATAGGGCCATATGAGAAATGTGCGGATTGCAGACTTCGCCTTCAGCACCCGGTTGGCCAGCGCCGCCGTCAGAAGTCCCGCAGAAAGCGAAAGCATCGTTGTCAAAAAACTAAAAATAAATGTGATGCCGATGGACTTCCAATATAAGGGGTCCTCAAAAAGATGCCTGAAATTATATAGCCATACAAACTGTGACCTGACACCAAAAGGATCGCTGAGCATAAATGATTGAAAAAGCGCCTGCGCCGCGGGCCAGTAGAAAAATATCAGGATAATCAGCAGTTGTGGCAGGATTAGTAAATATGGCAGCAACCTGTTGGAGAAGGAAGATCGTTTCAGCATTTTTTCTGAGAAGGGGAAAAGGTATTATGGACGGATGCGAGAACCATGACATCGTTCCCGCATCGCAGCAGCGCATCGTTATTCACTGCGTTTTTCGAATTGCCGGAGCAGTTCATCGCCTCTGCTGACGGCGTCATCCAAGGCTTGCCTGGCGGTTTTTTTGCCCTGCCAGAGCATTTCTATCTCTTCATTCATGACATCCCGAATCTGCGGAAAACTTCCCAGCCGGATACCCCGGGAATTAACGGTCGGCGCTTTCCGGGTCAGTTGAAGAATGCCGACTTCCTGGGCGGGATATTTTTGATAATATCCGGACGATTTCAGTTTTTCGTAGGCTTTCAGCGTAATGGGCAGGTATCCTGTCTCTTTATGCCAGAGTATCTGCATATCTTCAGTAGCCAGAAACGCCAGAAAGTCGGCAACGCCCTGATAGTCTTCTTTGGGATGCCCCTTCAGCACCCAAAGGGAAGCACCACCGATAATGCTGTTCTGAGGTTCTTTATTGGACGCTTCAACCGGCAGCGGTGCGGCGCCCCAGTCGAACTTGGCGTTATGTTTCAAAGCGCCGATAGCGCCGATGCTGTCCATCAGAATGGCGCATTTACCGGAAATAAAAGCGGCTTGCGGTCCCTTGTATTCGCGTTCTTCATAGACAAATCGTTTATCGTTCATCCATTGTTTCAGTCTCTCAAAATGATGAATGAGCATGGGGTTGTTGATGGTAAGCCGGGCATCCAGTCCGTCAAAGCCATTGGCTTCGGTGGCGATCGGAATATTCTGAATGGCGCTGTAGTTTTCGATCATCACCCAGGTCTGCCACGCACTCGTCATTCCATATTCGGCGCCGCCGGATGCCACCAATCTGGCGGCGACCTTTCCCAAATCTTCCCACGTCTTGGGCGGATCGTTTAATCCGGCTTTTTTGAACATATCCTTGTTGTAATACATAATGGGAGTTGACGAGTTGAATGGCATGGACTGGAGTTCGCCATTGGCGGCTTCGTAGTAGGAAAGCACCGGTTGCAGATAACCCTTCCAGTCAATATGATGCCCCGTGTCTTTCATGAGATCATACACGGGATAAATGGCCTTGGACAGCATCATGGTTTGGGTTCCGACCTCATAAACCTGAAGGATATGGGGCTGGTTGTGAGAACGGAATGCGGCGATACCGGCATTCATGGTTTCGCTGTAAGAACCTTTGGCGACAGGAATAACGACGTATTTGTTCTGGGACTGATTGAAAGCGTTGACGATTTTTTTCAGAGATTCTTCCAGCGCACCTGTTTGGGCGTGCCAGAACTGAATTTCGATGGGCTTTGCCATCAAATCCGAAGTCATGAACATCACTCCAAACCCCATCACCAGAAAAACGGCAAGCTGTCTCAGTTTCATGAATACCTCCCTTGATTGGTTGTGATACCGATTCTGATATTGCACTTATTCGCTCAGGGTGGCAGAACTTTATAAAAATTGGGTTAAAAAATTGTTAGAAAATTATAAGGTTCAGAACACGGTGTTATTCATGATGTTCAAACCGCCGCAAAACTTGACGATTATACCGGGATGCAAGGGCTTCAGCTATCACGGGAGACAGAATCCCGGCTGAAACAGGAACCTGTAACTTGTTTTCTGAAAGATTCCGAAGCGTATCCCGAATGTTATCGATGGTGAACCATCGAAACAGCGTATCCATATCAACATTCAGATACGCGGCGTTCCGGCTTTTGATGTGATTGGATATCAGCGCCAGCACCGGAATCATGTCGCCGGGCGCCATCTGGCTGGCCTGAATCAGAAACCAGTCCGCTCTCTGACAATATCCCATCATGCTCATGGCAATGCCGATATTGACATATATCTTCGGATTGCGGGGAGACTGGAGGTCTGCACGTCTTAAATATTTCAAGGCCGCCTCTGGTTCACGCTGCCTGATCAAAATGTATCCCATCAAATTCAGATCGTCCCAGGGCATTGTCTTTTGGGAAACCAGAATCTCCGCCGCCTGTCTGGCCTCATCCCATTTCCCTGTCATTGTCAGCAAAACGGCTTTACCGTACATTGCCCGAAGATAGGTCGGATCGCAGGCAAGGGACTGATTATACAAATCCAAAGCTTTCGGATAATCCTGCCGGCGGATATAGATTCCCGCCATGTTACAAAGCGGAATTGAAAGAAACGAAGATCTGGCCCACTGTTTTGACAGAGATGCCTTATAAAACTTTAGCGCCACATCAGGCTGACCCGTCTCATTATAATACCAGGCAAGCCCCGCGTATGGTCTTGCCGAATCCGGAGCCTTGAGCAGCACATCTTCCCACAGCGTTTTTTCAGAATGCCATACCTGATTGCGAGCATATGCTGTCAGGCCAAACACAACGATCAGCAAAACCGTCAATGATGCGCAAATTCCTGCCATGAAAGGGCTGCGATGGTTCTGGTAATACCGGATGCCCCGCACAATGCCTGCTGCTGCCGGCAGGAATATAAAAAGTGACGGCAGATAATTACGATGCTCAAACACCAGCTCCAGCGGAATGATGGAGGATTCTATGATATGATTGATAAAATAGAACAGGATGCTGAAAGACAGAATGGGTGAACTTCTCAGCCGATACAGCGCTGTCAGGATAAGCCCCGCAATCATCAATAGCGACAACAGCGTGGTGACAGGGGTCAGCAGGGAGGTGGATACGGTGATGGGATGCTCTATCGAAAAGCTGCGAAGCAGAGGGAAAAAAATCTGTATCAGGTATCCCATGACAATGCGAGGTTCCGTGAGCAATCGCTGGCCAACGGTAAATGAACGGGTTTTTGAAAGCCGCTCGATGAAGGTTAGAGGATTGAGCCTGATCACATCGGCAAATACCAGCGCTATCACCAGCGTGGCTGCCGCAGCAACAACTACTGCCATGAGACATTTTTTCCCGTTGTGCCTTATTGAAAAATTCTGGAAAAAAATGATTTCGATGCATCCCAGCGCCAGAGGAAGCATGACGGCATTCTCTTTGGAGCCAATCGCCAGCAGCAGGCAAAAAAAGCATCCTGAATACAGGATGGACTGACGCCATCGGCTGCTGGAGAGTCTTGCCCGTACATAACACCACATGCCTGAAATATAAAACAGCGCCGCCAGCAGGCACATGCGCTGCACAATATAAGTGACCGCCTGGGTCTGAATGGGAAGGATTGCCCAGAAAACGGCTGCCAGCAAAGCGATATCGTTTTCCATCCCCTGAAACCGACCGGAGATGTTGGGGGTTTGAAACAGCGCCAGCAGTAACAGATAAAGACATCCGGCGCACAAAATATGAATGCCGATATTTACGGCATGATATCCCCACACCTGATCGCCGCCGGCATACCAGTTGAGGGCAAATGTCAGATCAGCAACCGGTCTGTAAGGAATTCCCGAATAAAGGGCGTTCTGATCCTGAAAAAGATTGGTGGCCCGCAGCAGCGACGTTATGGAAATATCCTGTATATGAACAAGAGGATTGGTGACAATATTCGGAAAATCATCCATATGCCACGATGCATTCCACGTGTTGGCATAAATGAGAACACAGATGGCGGCAATGAGCAGAAAGCCTGAACACCTGCCGGCGGCATCGTTGTGCTGAGAATAATTTTTGTAACTTTTCAATAAGTTACTGTGGCACATAAAATCAGCATGTTGTGAATTGAATTTTTGAGTTTAAGCAATATCGGCACCAAACTATGGCATAAAATAAATTGGACGACTTTTTACGAGGTCATCCAATTTAATCGGCTGAATATCGTATAATACTAAGCGCTACGCTTTTCAAGCCTGCATCCGAACTATCCAAGCATACCCTGTTTTTTTATAAAGCGGATGATGTCATCCAGCCCTTGGGCTGTTTTCAGGTTGGTAAAAACAAAGGGGCGGTTGCCACGCATTTTCAAGGTGTCCTGTTCCATGATCTCAAGAGAGGCTCCCACCATTGGGGCAAGATCTATCTTATTAATGATGAGCAAATCGGAGCGGGTAATGCCGGGGCCGCCTTTTCGCGGAATTTTGTCGCCTGCAGCCACGTCGATGACAAATATGGTCAGGTCGGAAAGTTCAGGACTGAATGTTGCCGCCAGATTATCACCGCCACTTTCAATAAAGACGATGTCCAAATCCGGAAAGTTTCTGTTGAGCCGGCTTACGGCTTCAAGGTTTATCGAAGCATCTTCACGGATGGCGGTGTGCGGGCAGCCGCCTGTTTCCACGCCAAGAATGCGTTCTGGCGGCAGAGCCGAATGCCTTACCAGAAACTGGGCGTCTTCTGCGGTATAGATGTCATTGGTTACAGCAGCAATGCTGTATTGGTCGCGAAGTCTCTGACACAGCAAAAGCGTCAGAGCGGTCTTGCCGGAACCGACCGGTCCTCCGATACCTATGCGCAAAGGGCCGGAAACGAGAGCACCTTGAGAAAGCTGATGATGGTCATGCATAACTTACTCCGTATTATGAGCGAAACAGCCGGGAATACTGAGTTTCATGAAGACTGCCGGCAATAGCAAGCCCT
>DAIEFO010000131.1 GCA_027325475.1 Desulfobacteraceae bacterium
GCTCATCCCGGATGCGATCCGCCAGTTCCCAGTTCTTTTCAGCACGTGCGCGGCGCCGCGTTTCGATCCGTTTCAAATCATCCGGGGATAAGACCGGAACATCCGTACGCAGGATATGAAGTACCTGATCCATCGGATAAAGGACAGACAGAATTTTAGAAGTGCCTTCCGGATCCAGGGCGTTCTGACGTATCAGTGTATTTACCCGGCGAATCACGGTAAAAAGACGTGACAGCCCCGCTGATATGTTCAGATCATCATCCATGGCCGTAATAAAGCCGTTTCGGATATCATAGACGATCTGGTCGATTTCCGGGCATGAAGAGCCGGATCCCCTGGAGGCGTGTTCCAGATTGTCCATAAAAGTATCCAGGCGGTTCAATGCCCGCTGAGCTTCATCCAGACGTCCACGGGAAAATGTCAGCGGTTTCCGGTAATGTCCTGAAAGCAGCCAGAAGCGCACCACCCGCGCCGAATATCCCATGTCGGCAATATCTGCAAGGGTAATCCGGGTTTTCTTCTCATCCACTTTTTTGCCGTGGATCAGAACGCGATCGCAATGAATCCAGAAACGCGCCAGCGGTTTTCCGTTGAGCGCCGCGGCAATGGCGATTTCATTTTCGTGGTGAGGAAACATCAGCTCCCGGCCGCTGGTATGAATATCGAAAGAGGGCCCCAGATGCTTCATGGATATGGCTGCACACTGCAAATGCCAGGACGGACGCACATTTCCCCAGACGGTCTTAGTGTAAATTCCCCTTTTCAGTTCGGAAAGGCGGGCCCGTTTGAGCAGGGTGAAATCTCTGGGGTTGTCTTTTTCATAATCATCCATATCCACGGTTGCGCCAATCCGTATCTTGTTCAGATCGATACCGGAGAGTCTGCCGTATTCGGGAAGCCGGGAGATATCGAAATAGAGAGAGTGCAGCTTTTCATAGGCAAATCCCTTTCTGGCCAGTTGCTCAGACAATTCCACCATATCCTGGACGTGCTCACTGGCTCTGGGATAGCAGGACGCCGGTTCAATGCCCAGCGCGGCGATATCCTGATGAAAAAGATCAATATATTTCCGGGTGAAATCCGGCAGACTTTCTCCGGAGGCTTCGGATCCATCAATGGTTTTGTCATCCAGATCGGTGATGTTCATGACATGGGTGACATCATACCCCCTGAATTTCAAATACCGGCTGAGCAGATCGGAGAATACAAACCGTCGGCAGTCTCCGATATGCATCCGCGCATATGCCGTAGGACCGCAGGAATACATGGAGACTTTTCCGGGAACGCTGGGCTGAAAGGGCTCTTTGCGGCGGGTCAGGGTATTGAAAAGGCGCATGTCGATTTTTTCGCGAATGGCGAAAAGCGGCGTGCTCAGATAACGTTCGCCGCTGTCCGGAAAGATGACGACAATCACGCCTTCGGAAAGCTGCTCAGCTTCTTTCATGGCGATGAACATGGCCGCGCCGCTGCTCATTCCCACAAAAAGGCCCTCTTCGGCGGATAGCCTGCGGCACATCTCAAAGGCATCCTCGTCATCAATATTAACTTTTTTATCCAGGCGTCCCTTATCATAGATTTCGGGCATGTAGGCTTCTTTCATGTTTTTGAGGCCCTGGATTTTATGTCCCAGATAAGGTTCCACCCCGATGATATTGACAGCCGGATTATACTCCTTCAGACGGCGGGACAGGCCCATCAGGGTTCCGGAGGTTCCCATCGTTGCCACCAGATGGGTAATCGTTCCTTGAGTCTGTTCCCAGATTTCAGCAGCGGTTCCCTCATAATGGGCTTGCCAGTTGGAGGGACTGTTATATTGATCCGCCATAAAATAAGTTTCGGGATTTTCTCTGGCCAGTCGATAGACTTCTTCAATGGCGCCATCGGTTCCGAGATGCCCAGGTGTCAGCAAAATCTCGGCGCCTCTGGCTTTCAATATTTTCTGGCGTTCGACGCTGACTGCATCGGACATGGTCAGAAGCAGTTTATAGCCTTTCACGGAGCACACCAGCGCCAGCCCGATGCCGGTATTGCCACTGGTGGCTTCGATAACGGTTTTGCCAGGAATCAGCCTGCCGGATTTTTCCCCATCTTCGATCATTTTCAGGGCTGGTCTGTCCTTAATCGATCCTCCCGGATTGAAATATTCCAGCTTGGCCAGAATGCGGACATTGGGGTTGGGATTCAAATGCCGAATGGGAACCAGTGGGGTATTGCCGATGGCGTCCAGTATGGAATCATACATGATGCATATTTCCTGGTTTCTGTAAGGAAGTGTCTGTAAACAGACGAGAATCCGTCTTCAAAATTTCAATGATTTGTTTCTGAACCTGTGGCTCATTTGGGGAAGCATCCACGATTTTAAACCGATCGGGTTCAGCAGCCGCCAGTGTCAGGTAGCCGGCGCGAACCCGTTCATGAAAGGCAAGCGTTTCTTTTTCAAAGCGGGACTCAGCGCCCGAACGGCATCCTGCCTCAAGTTGTTTCCATGCCCGCGCCAGTCCGATATCCGGCGATAGATCCAGCAAAATTGTTAGATCGGGCTTCAGATCCTGGCATGTCAGGTGATGCAGGGTGCGGATGAATGTCGTGTCCAGCCCTCTGGCATAGCCCTGATAGGCCAGGGTCGCATCGAAATACCGATCGCAGATCACCACATTTCCGGCTTGAATCAAAGGCAGAATCACTTTCTGGATATGCTGCACCCGGTCGGCGGCATACAGCAGCAATTCTGCGCCGGGTTCGATAAGCGTACTGTCCGGATCCAATAAAATGGAGCGAATCTTTCTGCCGATGGCTGTGCCGCCGGGTTCCCGTGTGACAGCGCACTGCAGCCCCGCTTTTTTGAGAAAATCGAACATATGGCGGATCTGTGTGGATTTTCCCGATCCTTCAATACCTTCCAGTGTAATGAACATACGCTTATCCCTGGTTCCTGTCTCCTGGTTCCTGCTTCCCCATATAAAACTGCCGTTCCAGAAGCTTGTGATACGATGTCCAGACCGCACTGGAATCTTCAGAGGCCATAAATTCCCGGATACCCTTGACCTTGGAGTCAATTTCATCAATATGATTCAACAATACCGCCTCGATGGTCTTGGGAACCTCCGGAGAGCCGAACTCTCTCACGCCGTGATGGCTGATGACCAGATGCTTCAGCAGAACGGCTTGTTCCTGCGGAATATCCTGCATCTGTTTCAGCTTTTCATCGATCATTTGAACGCCGATGACGATATGGCTGATGAGTCTGCCCTCGGTGGTGTAGTCAATATGAGAGCTGTATTCAAATTCATGAACTTTCCCGATGTCATGCAAGACCGCGCCTGCCATGAGCATATCCCGGTCAACACCGGTGTAATGACCGGCGATTTTATCCACCAGAATGGCCATGGACAGCGTATGCTCCAGAAGCCCGCCCAGATAGGCATGGTGCATTTTTTTGGCGGCTGGCGCGGTTTTAAACTGCTGCACAAATTGGGCATCGGTCCAGAAGCGTTTGAAAAGCTCCTGAAGCCATGGCGTCTTCAGTGTATCTGTTATCTGCAGGAGACGGTCGAACATGGCGTTTACATTGCGGGTGGTAACCGGCAGAAAATCCGCGGGATCCGGCGAAAAATCAGGGCTGCACTGCTCTGCAGACCGCACTACCAGTTGCGGTGTTCCGCGGTATTCCGAAAGAAGTCCTGTTACCTGCACATGGTTTCCGGGAACCATGTGTGCGGCGATACGCTCCACATTGTCCCAGACCACAGCTTTCAGGTTTCCGGTTCGATCGGACAATACAAGATTCAGATAATTGTTACCATCTTTTTTCCGAGACATGGTTTTTTCAGACAGCATAAAAACGTCATTGACGGTTTCTCCGGGTTTGAGGGATGCGATAAACTGGTTTTTGGACATGGGATATTATTTCAATTGGTTATGGTAAGAATGGATAGGCGGTGTGCATTCCGTTTCAGGCAGTGCGATATCCCAGGAAGACAGGGTGTCCATAAAGCCATAATCGGTCATGTCGCAGCGCATGGGCGTTACTGAAATGGCTTCTTCCTCCAGGGCCGCGCCGTCCATATTGTCTCCTGCAAATCTTTCAGGGGCATCGATGCCCTGCCAGTAATAAGGCCGGTTTCTGGGATCCATCCTTTTTTCAAATCCCTGCCGGGATGCGGCGGTTCCCTGTCGGCTGATACAAATACCATGAATACATTTTAAGGGCTTATCCGGGATATTGACATTGAGAAAGACGCCTTCCGGAAGTCCTCTCGACAGCATCTGCATGGTAAAATTTTCTGTAAATTCAGCCGCATCTTTATAATATTCCGGACGGAAACTGTTGATGGAAACCGCTATGGACATCAGGGAAAGCAGCGCCGCCTCCCGTGCTGCAGCGACTGTCCCTGAATAATGGGTGTTGACGCCGATGTTGGCGCCGGGGTTAATTCCCGATATCACGACATCTGGAAGCGTATCCAGGATTTCAAGGACGCTTAGCTTGATGCAGTCCGCCGGCGTACCGTTGACGGCATATCCTCTTCCACTGCCTTCCATGTGAATCGGTGTTGCGCGGAGCGGTTCGTGCAGCGTAATGCCATGTCCGACGGCGCTGCGTTCCCGGTCTGGCGCGACAACGGTGACCGTGTGGTGCGCGGACAACCGCCGATACAGCGCCAGAAGTCCTGGAGCGAAAATACCATCATCATTGGTCAGTAAAATATTCATAACATACTCTTGAAATAAAGAATGGATTACTTCACCTTAATATACCAACTTGGTGAAATTTGAAAGCAGGTATTTTCCGAACAACATCTTGACATTTTGCTTCAACTTCGATTTTATAGGCGATTGAACTGTGCGCCATCGCCATGTTTTTATGTGTTTTTCAGAAATCCCCTGTTTTTTGCGGGTTTCATTTCAATAACGTCATATCAGGAAATTTCGTGTTTCTGAATCGCATTCTCATTTTGATGCTGCTTGTTTGCAGTGTGGCTGTGGCCTTACCCGCACCGGCTTTTCCGGATATGGGCTCTATCGCTCAGGACTCTCCTGACACGCCATGGCATATTGCGGCTGATGAAATATCTTACGACAAAAACATTGATCAGTACATTGCCAGAGGGCATGTCACCATCAGTCAGGAAGCCCGGCGGCTTTCCGCGGATTTTGTGCGGTTTGATCATAAAACCAATATGGCATATGCCAGTGGTCACGTCATGATGACTGCCGGAGAGGATGTCATGACCGGCAGCAGCATGAATGTCAACCTGGCATCTGAAACCGGCACTTTATATGAAGGCACGATTTTTATCAAAGAAAATCATTTCTATATTCGGGGAAATACACTCCGAAAAGTCGGTAAAAAATCATATACCGCCGATTCGGCCAGTGTTTCCACCTGCGATGGAGACACACCCGACTGGAAAATCACTGGAAAGCACATTGCCGTCACCATCGAGGGCTACGGAACTATCGAACATGCAGCGCTGTGGGCCAAACAGATGCCGGTTCTCTACACACCCTATATGATGTTTCCGGCGAAAACCAAACGTCAGACCGGCTTTTTAACGCCGGAAATAGGATTTTCCCAGCGCGACGGCAGTGAATACAGTCAGCCTTTCTACTGGGCTATCAATGATTGGTCCGACGCCACGATGTATCTGGAACACATCGCCATGCGTGGTGAGAAAACCGGTGTTGAATATCGCTATGTGCTGGATCCGGAATCCAAAGGCATTTTCATGCTGGATTATCTGAAAGACCGCCAGATCAACGACGGAACGCCATCGTCCATTGCCGACTGGGGATACACCGGTGAGACGACTCCGCGGACCAACACGGATCGTTACTGGCTGAGAATGAAAAGCGACCAGACGCTTCCGCTCGGATTTTCAGCCAAACTCGACCTGGATATCGTCAGTGATCAGGATTATCTCCGGGATTTCCAAAATATGTATCTGGGCTATAACGACTCCAATGCGAATTTCAACAGATATTTTGGCAGGGGGCTGGATGACTACAACAGCGCCGTTCGCACCAATCGTCTGAACGTCAGTAAATACTGGTCTGGATATTCTCTGAATACGGAAGCTCTGTGGTACGACAATGTCGTTGCCCGGCAAACCGGTGCTCCGGATTCCAGCCTTCAGCAACTGCCGTCGCTGCAATTTTACGGCTCTCCCAAATTTATCTATCAGACGCCGATACTGGTCGGTTTCAGTTCGGAAGTTGATAATTTTTACAGGCAGAGCGGTGAAACAGGACAGCGCGCAGATGTTTATCCCCGTATGTACTATCCGTGGCAATACAAGCAGTACTTTACCTTAGAGCCGTCCGTGGGTGTCCGGGAAACTGCATGGTATGTCGGCAATAACGAAAATGGCCCCAGCGCCACCATGACCCGTAATATTTATGATCTCAATTTGGACATGAGCAGCGAAATTTCCAGGGTATTCAGCGTTGACGGAGAAAACATCGAGAAGATTAAGCATACGATCGT
>DAIEFO010000132.1 GCA_027325475.1 Desulfobacteraceae bacterium
GACAGGTAGTGCGCATACCGGTTAGCTCGTTCCATTTCCATTTTCAACTGCGAATAAAAATGTCTTGAATTGTATAGTTGCGTCAGGTTGTCAGTGACAGCCAGATGCTGGAGCTCCGCCATCATGCGGTTGCGCTCCAGGCGGAATTCCCGCTCACGCAGCACGCGCCGGACCCTCAGCAGCAGCTCCTGGAACCGGATGGGCTTAAAGACAAAATCGCTGGCGCCTTTGCCGATCGCTTCTTCGTACGAATAATGGCCGCTATAACCGGTCATGACAATCACATCGATGTCATAATCCTTTTTGATGGCATCTGTCAGTTCCAGGCCGTTCATCCCCGGCATCATGATATCGGTAATCACCAACTGAGTATTCAGCGTTTTCAGTAAAACGAGGGCTTCTTCGGCGCTGGAGGCCGTACTGCACTCAAAACCGGCCATTCCCATGAACTCTGCCATCGATTGCCGAACTGTTGGATCATCTTCAACGATCAACGTTTGTATCTTCATATCACCGCCTGATCAAAATTCAGAATAATCCAGGGGATCGGAATGACGTTGTCAGCAGTCTCATCAACACGAAACAACGGTGGCCCCATTGACACATCATGGCTGTTGTTGACATTGTTCCAAATAATTTGTTAGAAAGGAATGTTTTATGCTTGTAAAATTAACCTTATTACTTACAGGTGTCAACTGACTTTTTGACAGGCTGCAGAGAATTTAAATTACGCATGAATACCATCAGCTCCATAAGAAATTTCAGCATTATCGCACATATTGACCATGGAAAATCCACGCTGTCAGACCGGTTGATCCAGGCTACCCATGTTGTGGCAGATCGCGATTTCAAGGATCAGATTCTAGATTCCATGGATATCGAACGCGAACGCGGCATCACCATTAAAAGTCAGACTATCTGTCTCCCCTATACCGCTCAAAACGGTCAGACCTATTCCCTCAACCTGATTGACACTCCGGGACACGTGGATTTCACCTATGAGGTATCTCGCGCCCTGGCTTCCTGTGAAGGCGCGTTACTGCTGGTGGACGCCAGCCAGGGGGTGGAAGCGCAAACAATCGCCAATCTGTATCTGGCAATGGAACATGATCTTGAAATCATCCCTGTCATCAATAAAATCGATCTGCCGTCTGCTGATATCGAGCGGGTAAAGAAGCAGATCGAATCCGACCTTGGACTGGATCCGGACAAGGCAATTTTAACTTCCGCCAAAGATGGCATCGGCATCCAGGAAGTGCTGGAAGCCATTGTCTCGATTCTGCCCCCACCGACTGGAGACCCGGATCTGCCGCTGAAAGCCCTCATTTTCGACAGTCACTACGATGCATACCGGGGAACCATCGTACACTTCCGGGTGTTTCAGGGAACGCTCCAGGCCGGCGATACCATTATGTTCCTGTCAAACGGCGCCCGGCACAAGGTGGAAGAAGTCGGCATTTTCCAGATCAAGCGAATTCCCCAGCCGCAACTGTCCGCAGGACAGGTCGGCTATCTGATCGCCGGCATTAAAACCGTTAGCGACACCCGCTGCGGCGATACGATTACCCATGCCGACAGTCCCTGCGACAGCGCCACGCCAGGATTCAAATTGGCCAAACCGGTCGTTTTTTCTTCATTATACCCGGTGGCTGCGGACAATTACGCCGAGCTGGCCGATGGGCTTGAAAAATTGCAGTTAAACGACGCCTCCCTGGTATATGAAAAAGATGCGTCCGCCGCGCTGGGCTTTGGGTTTCGCTGCGGATTTCTGGGGCTCCTTCATCTGGAAGTCGTTCAGGAACGACTGGAACGCGAATTTGACCTGTCCATCATTTTGACCGCACCTTCGGTGCAATACCAGCTCGTCATGAAAGACGGCGGCACGCAGATCATTGACAATCCCGCGCTGTATCCGGACCCCACGACCATCGAGCTGACGCGGGAGCCTTACATCCGCGCCACCATCATCATTCCGGACAGATATATGGGCGCTGTCATGAAACTGTGTCTGGATCGACGCGGCATCAACACCAATTATCAGTACCTAACGAACAACCGGCTGGAAATGTTTTTCGAGCTGCCTCTGTCTGAAGTCGTTTATGATTTTTACGACAAACTGAAATCCATTACCCAGGGATACGGTTCTTTTGACTACGAACTGATCGATTTCAGGGAAACGCAACTGGTCAAGATGGATATTCTCATTAATGGCGAACGTGTGGACGCGCTCTCTCAGCTCGTCCACAAAGACAGATCCGTAGAAAGAGCCAGAATTGCCTGTGAGAAACTGAAGGATGAAATTCCCAAGCAAATGTATAAAATTGCCATTCAAGGCGCCATCGGAGGCACGATCATCGCCAGAACGACGGTATCGGCGTTTCGGAAAGATGTGACCGCGAAATGTTACGGCGGTGATATTTCCCGAAAACGGAAGCTCCTTGAAAAGCAAAAAAAAGGGAAAAAACGCATGAAAATGGTGGGGAAAGTCATGATTCCCCAATCTGCCTTTCTGGCGGTATTGAAAACAGATACAGATTAGGCATCCTTATCAACCCTATACCGGAGAAAACACGCGTGGGAAAAACTGTTGCTGAAAAAATTTTTGATACTCACCGGGTGGGCGCCCCTCTGGATGATGTTCACATTATCCGGCTGGACGCAGTATTCTGCCATGAAATCACCACCCCTATCGCCATCAACGATTTAATCGCCCGCGGCAAGGACCGCGTGTTTGATGCTTCAAAGATCAAGGTTGTCATTGACCATGTTTCACCTGCCAAGGATTCTAAAACCGCACTTCAGGGAAAAATTCTCAGGAGCTGGGCAAGACGTCACAATATTCAGGATTTTTTCGATATCGGACGAAATGGCGTCTGTCATGCGCTTTTTCCGGAAAAAGGCTTTGCCAGGCCCGGCTACACCATTATTATGGGAGATTCACATACCTGCACTCATGGGGCCTTCGGTGCCTTTGCCGCGGGCGTCGGCACCACAGACCTTGAGGTCGGCATACTGAAAGGTGTCTGCGCATTTCACTACCCGCGTTCCATCAAAATCCAGATCACTGGTCAGCTTCCTGAAGGTGTTTACGCCAAGGATATTATTCTGTCTGTCATCGGTCGTATCGGCGTTGACGGCGCCACCCATAAGGTCATCGAGTTTTCTGGACCTGTTGTTGACGCCATGAGTATGGAGTCCCGAATGACGTTGTGCAATATGGCGGTCGAAGCTGGCGCGACATGCGGCATCTGTTATCCAGACATGACCACGGTTCGCTATCTCTGGAAACACATTCAGCATGAATACAGCTCTCCGGATCAGGCCCTGGCGTCTTTTTCCGTATATCTCCCGGACAAAGACGCCGTATATGACGCCATCGTGGAACACGATGTCTCCGGTCTGGAACCGCAAGCTACGTTCGGATTCAAACCCGATCAGGTTAAACCCGCGAAAGAACTTCTGGGGACGCCCGTAGATCAGGTATATATCGGCTCCTGCACCAACGGCAGACTGGAAGATCTGCGGATTGCAGCCGGAATTCTGAAAGGCCGCAAAATCAGTGAATCTGTCCGCGGCGTCGTATCGCCGGCAACTTCATCCATCTTCCGTCAGGCTATTGAAGAAGGCATTATTCAGACATTTATGGATGCCGGATTTTGCGTGACCAACCCCACCTGCGGCGCATGTCTTGGCATGAGCAACGGGGTTATGGCGGAGGGCGAAGTCTGCGCCTCTACCACCAACCGCAACTTTAACGGCCGCATGGGAAAAGGCGCAATGGTTCACCTGGTGAGTCCGGCGACAGCCGCATATACCGCCATCGCCGGGTACATCACGCCATCGTTTCATAAGCCCTGATTCGTTCCGGCCTGTAACACTGAAGGCCATTGGTAGAGCCTAACTATATATCCCTGAAAATGAGAGCAATTTATGAAAAACTTCAACGGACAGGTTCTTTTTCTCGACAGATCGGATATCAATACGGATGAAATCATTCCGGCCAGATACTTAACCGAAAACAGCAGGGACGCACTTCGCCCTTATCTTCTGGAAGATCTTTCCCTGGAAGGATTCAACTTCAAAACAGATATTACCGGTAAATCTGTCATTGTCACCCGCGCCAATTTCGGCTGTGGATCTTCGCGCGAACATGCGCCCTGGGCTCTGGAGGTCAACGGAGTTCATCTGGTCATTGCCGAAAGCTTTGCCAGAATTTTCAGGCAGAACATGTTCAACTGTGGCATGATGGCCATCGAACTGCCTCAAGAAGTGCTGAACGGTATTTTTACAGACTATGCGGGAACGCCGACTCACGTAACTGCCCAGATAGAAGATCGAAAACTGATCTTCCAGAACCAGAAAAAAACGGATACGGTTCCGTTTTCCATTGCTCATTTCGATGCCGAACTGGTACGCACCGGAGGCTGGGTAAACTACGCCGATGCCCATTATTGAAGACTTCTATGAAAAGTCTCGTTTTTTCGGGAATAATTCATTTCAATGCTTGACTCACCCGAATAATTGATATATGGACTTTGCCCGAAAGACGTAATTCGGTGAAATTTTTTCACCCTAAATTCCCCGATGAAAGGAGGCTTGTTAAATGGCTTTTAACCCCATTGTTGATGAAGACAAATGTGAAGGCTGCGAAGAATGCGTAGATGTTTGTCCTGTCGAAGTGTACGAAATGGTCAACGGAAAATCATCCCCGGTGAACGCGGAAGAATGCCTTGGCTGCGAAAGCTGCATCGAAGTCTGTGAAGCTGGCGCCATCACCATCGAAGAAGTCTGATCATACCTGCCAACTTTCCTGGCCGCCAGTTCCGGGTCAGGAAAGTTTTCACGAAACCATCATTCCTGATGAATTTCCAGAATGTCGAATTCTTCCAGATGAAACTGCGGGTTGGGATATATCATGATTTGTTTGCCGATGGTTTTTTCAAGCTGAAATATTAAATAATTTTCTTCGCCATGCAACAGTTCCGCAATTTCCGGGTTAACGCGGACGATGATCCGGATGCCGTTCACTGTCCGATATTCCCTGAGAATCTCCCGGTAAATCATGTGGCAAATGGAATTGCGAGACATGAGATACCCCTCGCCTTCGCAGTAAAAACACGGCTCGCATAAAATCCGGTTCAGTGGTTTGCGGATCCGTTTCCGTGTCATCTGGATAAGACCCATCTCCGATATGGGAAGCACATGGGTTTTGCTGCGGTCTTTTTTGAGCGCATCGAGAAGCGCGTTATAGACTTTTTCCTGATTCGCCTTTTTTTCCATGTCGATAAAGTCAATGATAATGATCCCGCCGATATCCCGGAGCCGGAGCTGATACGCGATTTCCTTGACTGCATCCAGATTGGTTTTCAGAATCGTCTCTTCAAGATTGTGTTTACCGACATATCTGCCGGTATTGACATCAACTGCCACCAGGGCCTCGGTCTGCTCGATAACGATGTAGCCTCCGGATTTCAGCCATACCTTGCGTTTCAACGCTCGTGAAATATCACCTTCCAGGTTGTAGGCATCAAATATTGGCTCCTGCCCATCATAAAGCTCTACCGAATCTTTCATGCGCGGCATAAACGTATTCAAAAACGACAACACCGAATCATATACCGGACGGGAATCGATGATCAGCGAATCAGCCTCGTGGGTCAGCAGATCCCTGACCGCCCTCAGGCTGACGTTCAGCTCCTTATGCAGCAAAGACGGTGCAGAAGCTGTTTTGTATTTGTTGAGAATGGTCTGCCACAGGTTTTTCAGAAATACCATTTCCGCAGCCAGTTTTTCAGCTTCGATACCATCGCTGGCGGTCCGGATAATATATCCAAAAGCGTCATCCCTCAGAGATAAGATGATTTCCCTGAGTCTTGCACGCTCGGTTTCATCCACAATTCTTCGGGATACGCCGATATGATCCGAATACGGCATCAACACCAGAAAGCGGCCTGGCAGGGAAATATAGGTGGTTACCCTCGCACCTTTGGTGCCCAGAGGAGATTTTGCCACATGAACCAGTATTTCCTGGCCTTCGCTGATCATATCTTCAATGTGCATCCCTTTTCGACTGACGGTATGTTCCAGCATGGTAACGGCACTGGATTCACCGGGAATTTCATCATCTTCATGGGTATGCAGCATGAACTGCTCAATTTCCACATCCTGGTAGCCCAAAACATCATCCACATAAATAAAAGCGGCCTGGTTGAGCCCAATGTCCACAAATGCAGCCTGCATTCCCGGCAGCACCCTCTGCACTCTGCCTTTATAGATATTTCCTGTAATATCGGAGTGATCCTGCCTTTCGATAAAGAGTTCCGCAATGGTGCCATTTTCCAGGAGAGCTACCCGGGTTTCATAGTCCGTATCGTTGATAATCAGTTTTTTTTGCATTGCCTTAGGATCACTTCCAAAAATGATAAGGGTTTAGTTAATCGATTTATACTTGCTGATAATAGCCTATTTTATTGTC
>DAIEFO010000133.1 GCA_027325475.1 Desulfobacteraceae bacterium
CGTAAGCAGGATACTGCGTTTCCCTGCATCGATAGCAGCTATGAGTTCGTTCACGACTGGGCTCGAAATGCGCTGCCCAGCAATGTCCCGAAGCCACGACCTTCCGATTGCTGAAGTGCCGGAAAACGATGTCCGCACCTGTGCGATGGACATGATCGGAACCAGCATTGCTCCTGCGTGATGGAGAATGTCTTTGAGATCGTCCTTGGTCAGGCGATGCTGAGTGGAAGCGGATAGGTTGCCGCCCAACATACGTCCACCAAATTTGTCCAGGCATATCCAGAGGGCGTTGAAGGCAGCATCTGAGTTGCTCGCCATTTGGCGCAAACGTTCACGCAGCAAAGTATCCATGCGATCAAAATCGGGACTGATCTCGAAGGAGGTGCGGCGCAGGAATTCATAGACCGAAAGACCGGGCGCCTGAGCGGCGATGCGAGCGGCCAAGTCGGTATCTGTTTTTATATGCTCTTGGGTCAAATTCGCACGATAGTCGGCCTCATTGTCATATAGGGTGCTGTATTCACGTAGTTTAGCGAGTGTGCCAAACTCGCTACGCGAATAGAAGCAGACTTTGACTTGTTGATTTCTAGCCAGGGCCAGAGAAGCCTTGTCGAGTTCACCAGCAAGATCAGCTATCGACCATGCACTGAAATCGGCCTGGTTCTTTTTGCACTGACAGCAAATCAGGGTGCCGTCGGATTTGCCAATCACGACATCATCTACCAGATAGGTCGTCGAATCTATTTCAAGCCACTGAAATTCGGGATCAGACAAGACAGTCAATGCCCAGTCGAAGGCAATCAGAGTCTGATAGATGTCGCCACGGTTGGAGCGTATTCCTGCAATGCTCATTTTGTTACCTGCACGAGCTTTTCCATACATATTGCCTAATAACATGGAAAATAAACCCCAAATTAAACCCGGTAGGTTATCAAGGTGATTTCCAACAAAGAAACACCCCGTAAAATATGGCCTGATGACTTTTTATCACACGTTCTTCAGGAATAGGGCTTTCAGATTGACCCTGTGGCCGCTTCAAAAATGGTATGCTCTTTGTTGGAAACCACCTTACGGCGCTGTTCCAAGTTTCCGGTGCGCCAGAACGAGTCCGGCTGCGACAAATGCCACAGCGCCCGTTCCGGCATTATAAAAAACAAAGCTGCACATACATACTGCAAGCGCCACAAGGCTCAGACGGGTGCCGTTACGCCAGACCGCGAGAATTGCAAGAATGAGCGCCGACATGCCAAACATCTGGTAATACATCATCACTCCCAGCAGGGATCGGAACCGGCAAAGTATTACATTGGGGCTGACGGCGCATAGCGCGCCCATCGTTTCCGAATCCAGAAGCCCGTAGCGCATGGCAGCCAAAGCCGCATATACCACCAGCAGCAGAATACCGACCCACCGCATAGGACGCAGTGAAGCGTCCCTGTTGTTTCTCCAGAGCGGCCAGGCCAGCAGCAGACAGTCCAGCACCCAGACATCCGCCTGTCCGTTCAGAGGTGTTTCATTGATCCATACGCCCAAAGCTGCGGCCGCCAGTGTCAGGGCGATAAGCCGTTCCACGGCATCGTGCGTATCTTTCAATCCGGCACCGGCCCAGGAAAACCCCATGAAGGACACCGCCGGTATCAGGAACCCGTACATATTGAAACTGCGGTACCGTGCGTCGAAAAGCAGCGACAGCAGGGCAATCAATGCACAGACGAACACACTCAGCCGCAGAATACCAGGCAGAATTTTGGGGCCTGGCCAGCGCCGGCTGCGTAGAAAATCCAGCGTTTTGCAGACATCTCCACACGCCGGAACATCTCCTGTCGCAATGGCGTAAAGCGCCATTTGATAAATGATAACGGCCTGACTCAGGACAATCACCGCCCAGACATATTCCAGAATATCACGGGATATAATGAAAAACTGATTTCCCTGTAACACGATCAGGATGGCGCCGATCGCTCCGGCCACAGTGAAGGATGTCCACCGTTTCCAGGTCATAGTGCTGAAACGATAACCAATCCATAAGGTAAAAAGGGCCGTTATGACAGACAAGGCCGCCAGTATCTTCCAGTTTGGGAAATTGGATACCGGTCCGGAAAGGACATGTTTATCGATCCGGTTTTGATCATACAATCCCCAATAGCCGCCGACAGCACCTTCCTTGTCGCGTTTCCAGGGCTGATCGAATGCCTCGATCAGGTTGTACCGCCAGTGCGCATGTTCGGCTGATTGAATGAACCCGCGTATAAAACGCGCCTGATTTTCAAGGCTGGGCAGGGCTCCTTTTCGCATACGGCCTTCGGAAGGCCAGCCGGTTTCTCCGATGAGAATTTCCTTGCCGGGAATTTTTCGGGAAATCTCATCCCGGATTTTTTGGACATGCGCCACTGCATTGCCGATTGAAACCGGATTGTCTTCCCAATAAGGCAGAATGTGGATGGTTATAAAATCAGTGGCCGGCGCTATCCGGGGATGTTTGAGCCAGAACTCCCAAACATCGGCATATGTGACGGGAACGCCTGGCAGTTCCGACTTCACCTGATGAATATACCCGACAAGCTCTGACTCCGTGACTTCGCCGCGAAGCAGCGCCTCGTTTCCCACAATCACCGCCTGAACGACGGCGGGATACCGCCTGGCAAGCGCGACGGCCGCATGCAGCTCCTCCTCTGTCTTGACGGGATCCGCACTCACCCACGCTCCCAGCAACATCTTCAATCCGTATTTCTCAGCATACACAGGCACATCTTGCAGACCGATGGCGGAATAGGTGCGAATACAGTGGAAACGCTGAGACAATATGGATAGATCTGCATCTATCCGCTGGTCAGAGATTACCAGCCCTTTAGGATTCAAAGGACTTTGGTCTTTTCCAAACGGCGCGTAGGATACGCTTTGAAGTTTGTGATCCGGCGCCACAGCCGGTGCGTTGATAAAAACCGGACGGCCGGCGAAATGCCAGAAAACGATAATCAGCGCCAAAGACAGCGCGCATGAAAGGTCTGACCGAATTATCCGATATTGCATATGGGTTCCGTAACAGAAGATGGTATTACCGTCAGATGTTAATTCCTCGACAGTTATACCACCACTCCTTTATCCTGAAAGGCAGTAATATCCTTGTCCGTATAGCCAAGTTCCTTCAGGATGGATACGGTGCTTTCGCCAAATCCCACGGCCTGGGTTCGGACACGTCCTGGCGTCTGACTGAGTTTTACCGGAATTCCCAGCATCTGTGTTTCGGTTCCATCTTCTCCCTTGAGATTTATCACCATGTCCCGCGCTTTAAACAGGGGAGCCGTCAGCACTTCATCGAGTGTTTGTACCCGGCCCCAGCAGACATCCAGATTTCCCAGATCTTTTTCCCACTGATCAAGGGTTCTGTGCCGGAAAATGGATCGCAGCGTATCGATGATTTCCGTCCGGCTGGCGTCATCATACTGAAGGTCGATATATTCCGGAATATCCAGATATTCGCACAGCCTTTTCCAGAAACGGTGTTCTACCGCGCCAATGGAAAGATACCGTCCATCCGCGGTTTCGTATGTATTGTAACAGGCGTAGCGGTGAGACAACATGTTGTCGGAGCGCCTGGGAAGCAGCCGGGTCTGCTGGTGAAAGAACAGCGGTATGGACAGAAACCCCAGCATTCCGTCGGTCATGGAAATATCGATATACTGTCCCTTGCCTGTCTGCTTTCGGGCCATCAGGGCCAGAAGGATACCAATGACCGCATTCATGCCGCCGCCGGCAATATCCGCAATCTGAACACCGGGAATGGCCGGTGGTTCGTCCGGATCTCCAATCAGTTCCAGAATGCCGGATACGCTCAGATAGTTGACGTCATGTCCTACCCTGTCCACATAAGGGCCTGTTTGCCCGTAACCCGTGATGGAACAATAGACAATGCCGGGATTCACCTGCTTTACGGTGTCGTAATCAACACCCAGCCGTTGAACGACACCAGGTCTGAACCCCTCGATCACCACATCCGCAGTATTCAGAAGCTTGAAAAAAATATCTTTGCCTTCCGGCGTTTTTAAATCCAGAGAGATGTGTTCCTTGTTGCGGTTGACGGTGGTGATAAAGAAATTGTCTTTCACAAAGCGTTTGTCTTCTATTGAAATGACTCGCGCGCCGTGATCCGCCAGAATCATGGATGCGAACGGTCCGGGAAGCAGTCTGGACAAGTCCAGCACCGTGATTCCGGTTAATGCGCCATTTTCCAGCATATGACCTCCAGAGCTTATTTTCAGTTTCCCTTGAATACGGGAGTGCGTTTTTCCATGAATGCACCGACAGCTTCCATTAAATCTTCAGAAGGGAGCGCAGCAGCATTTTTTTGTGCCACGTATTGCAGCCCCGGATACACACCGTGATCGCGGTTATACACCATAACATCCTTGACGCCCTGTACGGTCAGCGGCGGCAGGGCGGCAATCTGATCCGCAAGTACGCCGGCTTCCGCTGTCAGTGCTTCCGGGCTGTCGCACATTCGGGTGATCAATCCCATCTTCAGGGCTTCTTCAGCGGTAACGTCACGGCCCGTCAAAGCCAGTTCCCGGCACCAGCCTTGTCCGATAATGTGCGGCAGGCGCTGAAGGGTTCCCAGATCGGCGATAATGGCAATCCGTGTCTCACGAATGCTGAATACGGCATCCTTCGATGCAATCCGGATATCGCAGGCGCTGATCAGATCGACGCCGCCGCCGATACAATGGCCGTGAACCGCGGCAATAACCGGTTTGCGGCATTTTTCGATGGCGCTGAAGCTGTCCTGTAGCTTTCCGATAGTATGCCTGAGCTTTTCGCGGCCCAAGGTCGAGGCATCCGACAGCATCGCGCCGGCTTCCATCAGGTCCAATCCTGCTGTGAAACTTTTGCCTTCCGCCCGGACAACAATAACGCGAACGTCCGGATTTTCATCGAGTTCTCTGAAATGTCTCTCAAGCTCCGAAAAAAAAGCTTGTCCCATGCTGTTGCGTTTTTCAGGACGATTCAAAACCAGCCAGGCTACATGGCCTTCTTGGGTAAGTAAAAATGGATTGGAATTGTTCACGATGATAGCTCCTTTAAATATGCGCCGTCCGGAATCGGACTTTTTACAAGGCATCCATATTGCCCTTTTTTATAGAATGTTGTAACAGAAGTGTCAACCAATGGGATGTGTTTAATAAATCACCTGTGCTATCGCTATTTTTCCAACTGTGATGAATTCAATACCTATAAGATCCATCAGCGGCATGTGTTCGGGCGTCATTCTGGCTGGCGGCATGAATACACGGTTTAACGGCCGGAACAAAGCCATGATTCAGATTGCCGGAAAGCGCATTCTGGATCATATCTACGGCGTTTATTCCGAATTATTCACGGAGATCATTCTGGTAACCAATTCGCCGCTGGAATATCTCGAATGGAATCTGACCGTGGTTACGGATATATTTCCGGTTCGAAGTTCTTTGACGGGGATTCACGCCGGGATGTTCTATGCATCGCACCCTTTTATTTTTGTGTCCGCCTGTGACACGCCGTTTATCCAGAAAGACATCGTCCGTATGATCGTGTCTCAAACCGGTCCCGGAGCCGACGCCGTCATGCCCGAAACGTCAAAAGGCCTGGAACCCTTGTGTGCGGCGTATGCCGTATCACAACGGCTTAACATTGAAACCCATCTGCGTGAGGGGAAATTCAAAATTCAGCGGATGTTCCGCGAATCCCGTATCCGGAAAATTCCGGAGACGCGGTTGTGTCAGGCAGATCCGGAAGGTTTGTCCTTTATCAACATCAACACCCCGGAAGATCTCCGCCGGGTGTCAACCTCTGAAAATGGAGTCTCAGCATGAATCTTTCTCAGATGATCGATCAGATCAAGCACCATCCGGATTATCCCAAAGTCGGCATGATTTTATGTCATAACGGTGTCGTACGGTCAACCTCACGGGACGGCAGGCCGGTTTCGGGTCTGCGTGTGGCCGTGGATCATGAAAAACTGCGTGAAGTGATCGCCTTGAACAAGAAACGGGAAGGCATCATTGATGTCATGGTTCATATCAACGGCGATGTGGATCTGAAGGTCGGCGAGGATGTCATGTATATCGTTGTCGCCGGAGATATCCGTGAAAACGTCATTTCAACGTTGACCGACACACTGAACACCGTCAAATCGGTGGTGACACAGAAAACCCAGTACTTCGTGTGAAAGCTTTCTTTCGGCGGGATAAGGAATATGGTTCCTTGCTGTTTTCAAGTGGGTAAATTGAAATTCAACTTACCTACCTGATATAAAAGACGCATCTCAAACTTCGCGAATCGGTCGTTTTTAAGGGGCTTCATCTCAACGATCACCCGGGTGTTTCTGAACGCTCTATGGCGCTGTTTGGTCTTGCAGGTTTGTCGGGGGTCCGTTCAATACTACGCTGAAAACGGTGACGCCTTACCTCAGTTGTTCAA
>DAIEFO010000134.1 GCA_027325475.1 Desulfobacteraceae bacterium
TCGGAAGTTCTTTTTCTGGAACGATGTCAGCGGTGCGGGTTGTGCATGAAAGTCTGTCCGACCAACGCCATTCAGCCGTCTTTGACGGAAGCGGGTGTCGCCGGATTCTGGACGCCGGTCCTTCACATGATGACCGGATATTGCGAATATACCTGCACCCTTTGCGGCAGCGTATGTCCGACCGGCGCCATTCAGATGATATCAGAGAAAGAGAAAACCACAAAGCCCATCCGGATTGGTTCCGCTTTCATCGATCGGGGCAAATGTCTTCCCTGGAGCGGCAATGCGCCCTGCATCATGTGTCAGGAAGTCTGTCCGGTATCTCCGAAAGCTGTGGAATTTCGTGAAGCCGGTGTTGTCGCCATGAATGGACAGACAGAGCAGCTCAAACAGCCGTATGTCAACCTTCAGCGATGTGTGGGGTGCGGCAGTTGTGAAAACAAATGCCCGGTCAAAGGCGCTCCGGCAATCCGGGTGATTGCTGCGGGGGAAAGCCGTTCCGAACGAAATCAGATTCTGCTGACATCATGATACTGGCTTTGCAGCAATACCTGCTTTTCTGCAGAGCCGTTACCGCTTAACCGATATCACCATCCACAGATAAGACTCCATGAAATCTTCCGAAAAGCGTATTTTACATGTTTTATCTCAACAACCCGGTAAAACGGGCAGCGGCGTCTTTCTCCAGGCAATTGTTCGCCAGGCGGCCCTGAAATCGTACACTCAGCGGGTGGTTGTGGGAATGCCATCCGCGCTCCCGCATCCGGAGATTTCCGGGCTTTCGGTGGACAGCATTTTCCAGGTGCGGTTTGATACGCCGGAACTGCCGTTTCCTGTGGCGGGGATGAGTGACATTATGCCGTACGTCAGCACACGGTTTTCGACATTTTCACAGGAAATGCTGAGTCGTTATCTGAAATCTTTTCAGCGGGCGCTGCAACTTGCTGTGGAGGATTTTACTCCGGATATTATCCATACACACCACCTGTGGCTGGTTACGGCTCTGGTTCGGCGGATGTTTCCGGAAATTCCTGTGGTGACTACCTGTCATGGTACGGAATTCCGTCAGTTGGGGCGGGCGCCTCATTTGATTCCTCATGTGCTGCCGGACTGTTCCAGGGTTCATGCGGCTATGGCGCTGCATCCCTATCAGTTCACCCAAATCCGGGATATTTATGGCATTCCGGCGCATCGTATTCATGTTATCGGTGCGGGATACCGCGAAGACATTTTTTGCCGTGCCGACGATGAGGAATGTGATGGCACCCTGCCAATAAAGCTTCAGGTGGCGTACGCAGGTAAAATCAGCAGACCCAAAGGGGTGCCATGGCTGATTGAGGCGTTATCCCATGTCGTCATTCCGGATGGCTGCCGGCTTGTGGCAAAGTTCGCCGGTTCTACCGGAGATGCGGATGCGGTGGATATGTCCTGTGCCGTGCATCGTCCGGATTGCCAGATAGAGTTTGTGGGTGCGCTGTCTCAGGAAGCGTTGGCGGATGTGTTGCGCGCCTCGCAGGTTTTTGTGCTGCCGTCTTTCTTCGAAGGATTGCCGCTGGTAGTGCTGGAAGCCCTGGCTTGTGGATGCCGGGTGGTGGTGACAGACCTGCCGGGTCTGGATACGTGGCTGCCGCCGGCTCTGGAAGAAAACGGATTTGTGGAGCGGGTACCCATGCCGCGGCTGATTCGGACGGATGAGCCGGTAACCGCTGATTTGCCTGAATTTGTAAAGAATCTTTCAGCGGCTGTCAGCCGTCAGCTTGAACGGAGCCACCGTCGTGCATCCGAAGGGAATACCTGTGTGGCGTCTTGTGTCCAGGCGCTGGGATGGCGTTCGATTTTTGAAAAAATCGAAAACGTTTATCGGGATGCAATATAACAGCGGATGTCAGGAACGTTTTCCAGCTAAAGCCGTTTTTCTGCTCAGACAGTTGTCAGGAACTCACCGGACGGTGATACCCTCAGGAAACAGGCGGCTCTTGCCGCCCCCATACTTTCTGCAAGACGCTGAATCCGTCTTCAGATATCCGGTTACCCTCCCTGGCCAGAAGCGCCGTATAATGCACCAGACACCGATACAGGGGAAGTATGTCTGGCATGGCTTCTTCTATTGCCCGGATATGCGTTTCGATGGTCTGAAGATCGCCGCGGACGACCGGCCCGGTAAGCGCCTGATAAACGCCAGCCCGCTCGATGTTGGCCAGCGTGCCGTCAATCAGCGGTTTCAGCACCACGAGGGCGTCTTCCGAAGACACCCCTGCCTGTTGAATCATCCGGGAAGCGGCCCCCATCAGCGTCACCAGAAAATTGGAGGCGACCACTGCCGCCGCGTGATAGAGCGGTTTCCCGGAAGTTGCGATGTGAAGTGGTGTTGCTTCCAGATCCTCGATGATCCGGGTTGCCAGCGATATGGCCGCGGCGTCGCCCTCAATGGCTGCCCGTATGCCTCTGAATGGGTTCCGCGATAAATCCACAGAGGCAAAGCTTTGCAGCGGATGCATGGAGCCAATCCATGCCTGATTCTGATGCGCCGCTGAAAGGATGGTCGAAGCATGGGCGCCGGAGCAGTGCAGTACCACAGCGCCTACAGAAAAACCACCATGCCGGGCGATGTCATTGCATACGGACGCGATGGCCCCGTCCGGTGTCGTCAGAAATACAACATCCGCTCCGGGCGTTATCTCCCATGGCTGATCGGTTGCGGCGGCGGCGTGACAGAGCGCCGCCACTTTCTGCGCAGACGTCCGGTGAAGGCTCGATGTTCCGATAATCGGCCATGATCTGTCCGAAAGTGTTTTAGCCAGGGCTGTGCCCATGCGTCCGCAACCGACAATGGCGATGGATGGTTTCATGTTTTACTCCCTTGCAATGTTTGGGTACACCCGGCATGGGCGTGAACGTATGGGGTGAAAATCCCCTGTGTGGATTCTGCCACTGAGTTATATCACTGACATAAATACGAACCAAAGGCAAGAGCTGAACCGCTTCATTTTTCGTCATATTCGCTCCGGGCAGGGCTGATGATTAATACAATAACGATGCGACCATGATACAAAGGGCATTCGTAACCATGGGAGCCAGAAGCGCCAGGATGAAAATATATTTGTAAGCTTCCTTATGCGTCAGGCCTACCACGGCGAGTGCTGTAATCACAGCGCCGTTATGCGGCATTACATCCAGTCCGGCTGTGGAGAGACTGGCTATCCGGTGGATGACTTCCGGATTGATTCCCATGGCAAGAAAATGTTTGGCAAAGAGTTCCATAGCGATTCCAATGCCTCCGGATGCGGAACCGGTCACTCCGCACATCAACTGAGTCGCGAGGGAAAGTGAAATCAGTGGCGTACCCGGAATGCTCAAGAGGGCGGAGGAAATGGCTTTGAATCCGATAACGGTTCCGACCACTGTTCCGAAAGCAACATCAGCGCAGGTATTGATGAGCGGAATGGCGGAATTTGTCCCTCCGGTTATAAGCGTCTTGCGTTTGTTGGGTAACTGCTTGTAGAAGACAATCAAACCGGTGAATGTCCCTGCCAATAACGACCAAATGATATCTACATTCAATACATTCAACAAAATGAGCAATACGATAGACGGCAGGAAGGCAATCCAGATATTCGGTAAATTCTTCTCGTCATCCTCCGTGGTCCCATCTTTTACAGCGTGCGGATCGGATCCTTCATAACCTTCTCCCCGGCACTTTGAACGTTTAATGATCCAGCCCAAAAGGAAATAGTTAAGGATGATTATTGCGGCCGATGCAAAGAGACCCAATGCCGGTGCTGCCATCGCCGTTGTTCCCAGATACTTTGTCGGGATGATGTTCTGTATTTGAGGGGTGCCCGGGAGCATGCTCATGACAAAAGTCGCTACTCCGAAAAAGTAGATTCCGGGAAAAAGATGCCATGATAAATCTATTTCCTTGAAAAGGGGACGGGCAACGGGTACGACTACAAAGAGGATGACAAAAACGCTGACCCCGCCATACCCGAGCAGGCCGCAGACTGCAACAATCGCCATGACCACATGTAATTCATTCTTTTTCCCCGTGAGCCGGAGAATGAAAGCAGCTATTTTTTTAGCCGCTCCGCTGTCTTCCATTACTTTGCCGAATATGGTTCCCATCAGGAAGAGGAGAAAGAATTTCATGGCAAAAGATGAGAAGCCTTTCATGTAGATTTCGTTCAATCCCGTTAACAGATTGACTTGTGAAAAGGCGAGGACGATGATTGCGGCAATAGGCGCAATGATGATAACGCTCCATCCCCTAAGGGCCAAAATGACAAGTGTTGCCAGACCGACAAAAATACCGATCACGCTTAACATTTGAGGATCCATAAATAAAGCCTCCTTTATTGAATTAAATGATTGTTATAAACCCAATGCGGGTTACCGTATTGTGATACAGTCTCATAGCCGGGGGCGATTACTCAGAAGATTTCCTCTTCCTTTTGTCTTGTTCACGGCGTTCTTTATGCATCATTTTGATTTTTCACCATTTCTCTTAATTTGCGTTTAAGAAGCTTGCCCGTGGGCCCTTGGGGTAACGATTTTGCAAATTCGACCAAACGTGGGGCTTTAAACTTGGCAATGCGGCTGCGGACGTAATCGATGATCTCCTTTTCCGTCGCTTCCTGGCCCTCTTTCAGCACGATATAGGCTTTTGCGAGTTCCCCTTTGTCCGTATCAGGAATGCCGATGACAGCGGCCATTCTCACCTTGGCGTGGGTGTAGAGCACTTCTTCGATTTCTGCGGGATAAATGTTTTGCCCACCCGTGATGATCAGATCCTGCTTGCGGTCGGCGACAGCCAGATACCCATGTTTATCCACACTTCCGATATCGCCGCTGTGAAACCATCCATTGCGATATACTTCGGCATTGACATCCGGTCTATTCAGATACCCATGAATGGAAAAGCAATCACCCTTGAGAACGATCTCGCCCGTCTGGCCAACGGGTACCTCATTATCATCATCATCGACTATTTTAATAAGACAGTTGGATAGGGGGGGGCCGGAGGTGTTTTCCTTCCGGACGCCGATATAAGGATTAAGCGTCGTAAACCCGCATCCTTCGGTCTGTCCATACCCTTCCAGATGCGTCACGCCAAAAGTTTTTTCAATCTGCCGGATGACTTCACCCGGGCAATGGGCGCCGCCCGAATTGGTCACGCGAAGCGATGATACATCATCATGGCCCTCTTTGAATTCATGAAGAAAATAGGAAAACATGGTGGGCGTACCTGCGAAGTAAGTCCCTTTATATTTTCTGATCGTATCAAGGACCTTGCGAGCGTCAAAACGGTCGACAACCACAACCGCCGCACCCATATAAAACGCGCTCATCATGACCACACTGATGGCGAAATTGTTGTACATTGGCAGACCACAGACGAAGCGGTCCTCGCGGGTGAATTTATTGCGGGTGCAACAACCCATGACGTTCGAAAGGATGGAACGGTGCGTTTGCGTTGCGCCTTTAGGACGGCCCGTTGTACCGGACGTGTAAATGACGCTCACAATGTCATCAATGCCGTAAGTAACCTCCGGAGCGGTGTCAATACCTGTGAATACTTTATCGAGAGCAATGGTGCCTTTGTCCGCAGGGCCATTGGCGATGATGACATGTTGAAGGGCGGGAAGGTCTTTTTTGACAGATACATTGGCTTCCCATAAGGCTGCGTCTGCGATAATCGCGCATGCTCCGGAATTCTCACCGATATATTTGATCTCATGAGGCCTGTACATGACATTCAGGGGGATAACCGTGGCGCCGGCCCTGATGATTGCGTAATGGATGATGATAAACTCGACTGAGTTGGGAATTTGCGTCATGACGAAATCTCCCCGTTTGATGCCCAGTTTGATTAAACCATTTGTGAGCTTATTGATCTCTTGATTTAATTCCTTGTAGGTTAACTGCCGTTCTTCAAACATAACGGCAACTCTGTCGGGCTCATATTGTGCAGCACCTTCTAGCATATCACTGATAGTTTCCACTTGTCTTTCCTCCCACCTGTCATAATTTAAGATTATTCAGCGCGCCTGTTCCTTTGTACGTTATCTGACATTCCCCGAAAATGACGGTAACTTTATCCGGTTCATACCGTTCAGTGCTTTGGAGCATTTCAATGAGGGTCTGCATGAGTTGTTTCCTTTCGTCAATTTGTAAGGCTGGAGTGGATATTGCTCCATGATCATCATTATAAATATTTTTGATTTAGATTATAAATATTATCCACTCAACGTCTTCTGCAACGAATTTGATTACATGTCGATTACCAATTGAATACTAGCTTTTTCTAGTATTAAGTTTGACGACTTCGTAAAAAGTCCGCATCCTTCGTCATTGCAGCGTACCACAAGTACGCTTCATTCCTCAGGATTTGCGCGCCTTGCCTGCGAACTTTT
>DAIEFO010000135.1 GCA_027325475.1 Desulfobacteraceae bacterium
AGTTCCAGTCATGCGCTGATCGGCGGATTATGTGGCGCAACGCTCGCATCTGCGCACGGAAACTGGGCGGTGATTCGATGGTCATTTGTAGATCCGGCAACACAACAGATGGAAGGGCTCTGGCCAAAGGTGATCCTGCCCATGATTGTCTCACCGATTGTCGGTATCGTGGCAGGCTTTTTGCTGATGGGCTTTTTGCTGGTGCTGTTAAAAAATCAGACCCCCAGACATGTGAACACTGCATTTAACAAACTGCAACTGGTCAGTGCATCTTTTATGGGATTGAGCCATGGCACCAACGATGCGCAAAAAACGATGGGCATTATCGCACTGGCACTGTTTACCGCTACCAACGCAGGCATATTTCAGGGGTTGCCCACCTGGTTGAGTTTTCTCGTATCCACAAAATTTGAAGTCTATACATGGATCAAAATAATATGCTCCATGACAATGGCTGTTGGTACCGCGGCCGGTGGTTGGCGTATCATCAGAACCTTGGGGCACAAGATGGTAAAACTGCAGCCGATTCACGGTTTTGCCGCAGAAACGACCGCTGCTACCGTTATTCAGATTGCATCTCACTGGGGTATTCCCCTGTCCACCACTCACATCATTTCAACTTCCATCATGGGCGTCGGCGCCACCAAACGGTTCAGCGCCGTGAAGTGGGGTATTGTGGAGCGCATGGTATGGGCATGGGTGCTCACATTGCCGACAACCGCATTTCTGGGGTACTGGTGTCAGAAATTGATGCATTTCTTTCACATTGCGCTATAAGGTTGACGACTCCGTAAAAAATCCGCTTTCACCGCGCGCAACGTACGCTTCATTCCTCAGGATTTGCGCGCCTTGTCTATCGAACATTTTACGAAGCCGTCCGAGCTATCACGGCTTATGCGGCGGCGTTTTTTCTTCGGGCTTCGCCGGAGTGCCGGGGAGTGTTTCCGGTTTTTTGTCTGAAGTGATCAATTCCTGTGGATCTGCGAGAGTCTTCCCCTGATAATCCGGAATGATAAACGGATAATCGTTTTCGGATGATACCGCCGGATATCCGCTGCCGGCTTTCCCGGTCTGAGGATAAAGGGTCAGTGTATAGTCTTTCTTACCCTTGACGAGAATGGTGCAAAGCGGGGTTGAACCCAGATCGTTTTTGGTTTTTCCCTCGATGTACGATTCGCAGGATAAATGTGACAAAATGGACAACAGGCGATTTATCTGAGATATATCTGCGGGTTTTCCCTGATCAGTTGTCCACTGAACTTCAGCGGGCTTGTTGCTCACGGCGGAGTTGTTGGCCGCGCCCGCGGGTGTTTGACCATTTTCAGCGGCGGCAGGTGCAACTTCTTTTTTGTGGAGTATGGTCTGCTGGCCGTTTTGGGTAATGGCGATATCCTTGATTTCTGCAGTATCAAACTGCATCACGGTTTTATCCCGAAGCTTTTCGGCCGTCTGATCGAAGGCGGTTCTCAGGTTATGTTCCGCCTGGTACACCTGTGGTGTTTCACTTATCCGCACAAATGTATGCTGATAGGTGGATGCGGCTTTTCCAATCTGGATATCCCGCTGAATCGCAGTTCCTGCCCATGCCTGCACCCGAATGACCTTGTCCGGATCCAGATCGTAACGCGCATACGCTTTGGATTCGGAAGTCAGCGCCGTAAGGGTCAGATGCCCCAGATCGTTCAGCATGGTGTTCACCTTGTCTGTATCCGCCGGATATCCCTGGGGCTGAATTTGCCAGCTCTTGCCTTTTTTCTCCAGTATCAGGGATTTCCCAGCATGAGTTATTTCAATTTTTCCAATATGATCCGACACCATTTCAGGAATAACCGGAAGCTGATATTCCGTTCTGTTGGTTTTTCGGACCGCCAGATATATGACCGTCGATAAAATCACCAGCGCAATAACCAAATATTCCTTTTTTATTTTCATCGTCAACCTTCCTGTGATTGAAACATCTGTTGAATCTGCCGTCTGCGGGATTTGCGACGCAGCCATACGCCAAGACCAAACAGAACCACCAATATCGGCAGCCCTGCAATGTTCACAGACTTGACAACGGCTTTGGCCGGTGCGGAAATGTCCGCCAGCGGGTTGAACCGCTGTTCCTTGCTGCGCAGGATTGCATCGTCCTGCCGGTTGTTCAGATAGTCCAGCATATTTAAAACGAACATGGCGTTGGGAGTTCGTCCGGCTTCGTCTAAAATGTTGTCTTTCAGCATATCTGAAGAAGCCATGATAAATATCTTCCCCGGTTTTCCCTTGGCGATCACTTGTTCTCCGCCCTGAATCTTTGACAGATCCGCTGGTTGCGGAGGTGCTGCAGGCGCAGGTTTTTTCTCCGGATTTTTGGCGTTGTTTGAAGTATCCGGCGCTTTCTGGGGCTTTTCCGGGACCGGTTTCCCTGCAAAGTAACTGGAAAAATCGCCTTCCAGCACATAAGCCAGAGGCTGAGACGCCATGCCTGCATTGGATGCAGGTGGTTGAATGAACATCGGGTTCAAATTAAGCGGCGCGTGCATCAACCAGGATTTGGGGGACGATGAAAACAGAAGGTGCGCCTTGATGCCGTTTTTCGAAAGAGTCTCTTTATTCACCTCAACCGGCGACATTTTATATGCCACCAGCCCCCGGATGGACTTCATGAATGGAAAGTCTTTACGAATCTGATCGTTTTTGATCAGAGGGGCAAAATAAATATTCCTCTCCCCGCCGCCGTACTGCCGGGGTACCTGCTGGCGAAAACTGTTTTCATCCATCACGATAGCCGGTTTTATGGAAACGCCGTAGTGTTCCAACAGCTTTTCAAGACCTGTATTCAGGGGAAGATACTGAGGGCCTTGCGAACCGAACATGTTTCGTTGCGGCGGCCCTTCTTTGAAGGCGTCCAGAAAGATGGCCAGATTTTTCCCTTTCATCAGGTACTGGTCAATCTGAAACAGGTCATAGTCGCTGAAAGGTTCCGTAGGGCCTTCGATGATCAGACAGTTGAAATTATCGGAAAGCGGGGCGTCTTTCAGTTTGACGTCCTTGATCGTATAAGTCCGGGATACCAGGCTGCGAAAGGTGTTCACGTCTTCCGGCGCTCCCGGCTGGCCCTGACTCATGGGCGATCCGTACAGATTGGGCGTTCCGTGATCCGCCAGATACCCGATCTCTGCGCTGATGCCGATCAGGGTTTCGATCTGCTGATTCAGGTCATCTTCGAGGGCCTTCATATTCTCCAGTTGATATTGGGTTCCAATAACAGGAATCTGCAGCGCCTGAAGCAGTGGAATCGTTTCGAAATGATCACCGTATTGCACCACGATGCCGACAGCGCCCTGACCCGCCGCTATTTTGCCGGACGAAAGTGCCGGCCATTTGAGATCTACAAGCTGATATTTGGAAACATCCGCCTCCAGAGCGGCATCCTTTGTCGGATCCAGAAAGGAAAATGAAAGTTTGTCATACAACTGGCCATTCAGCTTTTTCACCAGCGCCTCCACCTGCGATGTCAGTTCCGGCAGGCTTTTTAACCCCAGATAGGGCGCAATGGCGTCCAGCGACGATGATTTATAGAGTTTGATCTGAACAGGCTCTTTCAATCGCAGCAGCGCGCTGACTTTGTGATTCATCTTCTGGATGGTGGTGGTGATCTGATATTCCAGTCCATCCGTTGTGGTAATGGCCGGAATACGTTCCACCAGATCGCCGTGAATGAACACCATGCCCATATAGGCTTTCTGAAACTTCACCTCATCGTTTTCAACAGCCTGAATCTGAACCGGATAAACGCCATAACTTTCTGCAAGTTTTTGGTTTTCCAGAGATGCAGCCCCGGGTCCCCCGGCATCCGCGCTGACATCATGAAAGATGTAATTGAAATTTTTGCCGCCATAAGCTGCGTATTCTTCCAGCAGGTCATGCAGATAGCGTTCGGTGCTGTTGTGAGGCGCTGGAAGATTCTGGGTGAAAAAAACATGGATGGTCATGGGCTCTGAAAGCGTTCTGACGGCATCTTTACTGGCTTTGGACAAAGAAAAGATATGGTTTGTCGTAAGGTCTATCCGTGCAAACAATGTCATGCCGACCATGTTTACCAGAACGACCGCCACCAGATAGACCATAAATTTAATATATTTTCCCGATGGTTGTGTTCGGATTGCAAGTGCTTCCATAGAATTGTCACTCCTTAACATTTTTCTCGCATCGCAAGGTTGGCGCCATAAAGCCCGATAAATCCGACGCTGATGAAATAAAGAATATCCCGGGTATCGATAATGCCTTTGGCAATATTCTGAAAATGAAAATCGGCGCCCAGATATTCAAAAAATCCCAGCATGGACTTGGGCAGGAAAAACAGCATCTGATTGACCAGCGTCAAGCTGAAACAGATGGCCATTCCCACAATAAAGGCAATGATCTGGTTTCGGGTCAAAGACGATGCAAAAAGCCCCACGGCTGAAAATGCGCCGCCCAGAAGGAGTGCTCCTAAATAGCCCCCGATCACAGGCCCCCAGTCCAGAACGCCCAGCACTGAAACCGTGAGCGGGTACAGCAGCGTCGGGACAAGCATGATGGCAATAAAAGCGCACGCCGCCAGAAATTTCCCCACAATGATCTGGGTGAATGTGACCGGAAGCGTCATCAGTGTTTCATAGGAACCCACACTGAATTCTTCGGAAAAAAGACGCATGGTGACAGCCGGAACAACAAAGGAAAACACCATCGGCAACAAGTTGAAAAAGCTTCGAAGATTGGCCTGATTCTGCAAAAAAAACGGCGTGAAAAAAAACCATCCAGTGATCAGCAGAAACACGGAAATCACGATATAGGCAATGGGAGATGCGATATATGCACGGAATTCTCTTTTAAATATATTAATGGCAGGGCTCATATTAGTTCTCCAGAGTGAGTTCGCGGAAAATATGTTCTAGGCTTTGGGCCTCCTGACGGAATTCCAGAAGCGTCCAGTCGGTTTTTCGGATGATCCGGTAGATATCTTTCCGGATATCAGCGTCTGACACCAGTGTTATCCGGATTTGAAGTGTATGTGGTTCCGGAGAAGTGACATTTTCGATGCGGGTGATGCCGGTAACAGGTTCGAGGAGGCTGCGCACCGAAGAAAAATCGGCGTCCGTCAGCGTCATATGGAGGATCTGCTCCTTGCCTGCCGATTGTTTGATGGTCTGGGTGCTGCCATCCGCGACGATTTTACCGTGATGGATGATAACGATCCGGTCGCAGGTGGCTTCGGCTTCGCTGAGGATATGGGTGGAAAGAATAATGGTTTTTTCCCGGCCGATCTGCCGGATAATTTCCCGGATTTCCACGATCTGGTTGGGATCCAGTCCGGAAGTGGGCTCATCGAGCACCAGAATTTCCGGATCGTTCATCAGTGCATGCGCCAGCCCTACCCGCTGCTTGTATCCTTTGGAAAGCTCTCCGATGGTTTTGTGCATCACCGGATTCAGGCCGCACAACTGCGCCAGTTCTTTAATTCGGGCCGGTTTTTTCGCGGTGTCCAGTTCCCGAATTTCAGCGACGTACTCCAGATAATCATATACAATCATATCATGATACAGCGGCGCAGATTCCGGAAGATAACCGATTCGTTTTTTGATTTCGAGGGTGTCCGGTCCGATGGCATAGTCCTGCACCCGGATTTGTCCTGCACTGGGTTCGAGATATCCTGTCAACATCCGCAGGGTTGTGGTTTTCCCGGCGCCGTTAGGCCCCAGCAGCCCCAGGATTTCCCCTTTCTGGATATCGAAGGATATGCCATCCACAGCGCAGAAATGGTCATAATACCGCGTCAGATTTTCGACATGAATCATTATTGACTCCTTGTTGTTGTTGAACCATTTGGATAAACGCAATCCGTTTGAATACATGCGGCCAGTGCCGTGACGACAGGCACTGGAGGAGGGTGACAATGCTGAATCCATTTGATGATTATCATCGTTTGTGTTCCAATAGCTGTGATGTATATGAATACGCCCGCCGTCGGTATCTTTTCGCATACTGCCGGTTTCTCGAAAAAAGGCGATGACGTGCGATCGGGCCGTAAGTATAATCAGTTTGTTTGCAAATACAATATTGACGGCTTCGTAAAAAGTCCGCATGCTGCGTTGTACTGCATCCTTCGTCATTGCAGCGTACGACAAGTACGCTTCATTCCTCAGGATTTGTACGCCTTGCCTGCGAACATTTTACGAAGTCGTCTAAAAATTGGCTTTTTACGAGAGCATCAATATTTATGATATTCAGGGGGAAAATTAGGTGGTTTCTTCTTTAGAAAAACGTATAAAACGCCATATTTCAGGAAAGTTGCATGATTTTTTTGCTATTACGGCGCCGGAGCTTCAGCGTTTGTGCCATCAGGAACTGATCCAAATGCCGTCGTTCAGCGGT